>NZ_JACSWB010000112.1 GCF_016888135.1 Leptolyngbya sp. CCY15150 | reverse complement strand
AGGTCATCTCAATTGTCATGGAGCCTACTCCCTCAGAATCGAGCAATGCGACGGCAATGCCTTGTTTTTCTCTATCCTTTACGTTAATCCACTACCGGAACGTGAAGTGCTTTCGGTAGCCCTGAAGATTTAAAGCTAGGAAGGTAAAAGTTTTCCTGGAAGGCTCTTCATGTCTGATTCCCAACCCCCATGCCCCGCTTGTCAGTCAACTTATGGGGTCAAAAACGGCAAAATCCATAACAGTAAACAGAACTTCAAATGCCGTGAGTGCGGAAGACAATTTGTGCAAGACCCCCAGAACAAAATCATTGACCAGGCAACCAACACTTTATCGCATTCTGCGATTTAGAAGGTTAACTATATTTTACTTTCATAGTCCTAGAGCAATTTCTCTAGCTTGTGGGCTAATCTATCTGCTTATCCTCTAGTTCCCTAAGTATTAGGATAGACAACATAGGTGGGTAGGAGCGATCGCCCCTCATCATACTCCTCCAGACATCATGGTGTTCTGAACAGCGACTTTTGTAGGCAGATGCTATGCCAACCTTGGCGATTTTAATCTTGACATTCAGTCGATGTTTAAACTAACGTTGGATAGTCGCTTGGGCTAGGATTATTATCCAGGGTATATGGAGGAATCGGGCCAAGCGTCAAGTTACTTTTTGTCAAGCTCTAGATTGTCAACATACAGTCGATATTGGTAGTCATCAAAAGATTAATCGTGACAGGATCCATGTTTGTGTCTTGAGACCTGCAAACCTGACGAGGTGGGAGTATGCCGCTCCAGCGTGTCCAACAATCTAAGTCCCAAAGTCCTCAAACGTTGTCAAGACCTTCGTCTCAGTTTGCGCCTCGTCCGTTTGCGGTTCAAGAGTCTGAGGATCCTGAAGCTTCGGAAGACCTTGAGAGTCCGGACTTTGACCATGATAGGTTTGAGGCGACAGGGTTACAGCTTAAAGCGAGTTCTGGCACAATTACGCCTGTCGAGCAAGAACGGCTAGGGACGCTACAGGCCAAGATGGATGGTGTCTGGGCTCAGCGGATGGAGCGGGCTCAGGCACAGCCAAGCTTCTTGGACATCCTGTCTCGTGGTACGCAATCAGCTCAGCCGTCTGAGTCAGGTACTCCTGTGCAGGCCAAGCTAACGGTCGGGCAGCCTAATGATCAGTATGAGCAAGAGGCGGATCAGGTGGCTGCCCAGGTCATGCGAATGCCTGACACGGATGACGAGGAAGACCCCGACCTCCAAATGCAGTCAGCCGCACCTGTGGAGGAAGACGCCGATGAGGATACCCTACATCGTCAAGCGATCGCCGATACCATTACGCCCCTGGTGCAACGCCAGACCGTAGACGACGGCAGCGAGGACGAGGAATTACAAGCCCGATTGCAGGGAAAAACCGCC
Source organism: Leptolyngbya sp. CCY15150 (assembly GCF_016888135.1). Lineage (NCBI taxonomy): Bacteria > Bacillati > Cyanobacteriota > Cyanophyceae > Leptolyngbyales > Leptolyngbyaceae > Leptolyngbya > Leptolyngbya sp. CCY15150. Next base: position 23,971 of record NZ_JACSWB010000112.1, on the reverse strand, counting down.
CAAGCGCCAGCCGTTGATAACAATTTTGAGAGCCAATTGTCTGGGCAGCGTGGTAACGGACAACCCTTACCCAAGCCGCTAAAGTCATCGTTTGAAAACAAGTTTCAGGCTGGTTTCGACCATGTTCGGGTACATACCGATACGGCTTCGGTGCAGATGAGTCAAGCGATCGGGGCCCAGGCATTCACACATGGGAACGATATTTATTTCAATTCGGGGAAATATAATCCGGGGTCGAGTAGTGGACAGGAATTGCTAGCCCATGAACTGACTCATACGATTCAGCAAGAGGGAGGAGACGTTCAGACTAAGCCCAATAAGCTCAAGACGAAACTCGAAGGTTCCGGTGTACAACTGCGCCAAGACTTCCCCAGTCAAACAGAACCTGCTACTCCCTCTACCCAGCGATCAGCATCTACGCTATCTGCCGAGTCGCCTGCCGCTGACTCTACCCCTCAAAGTCAAGGAAGGGGCTTGACTCCAGAACCTACCAATCGTTCTGCTGAAAGTCATGGCACTAGCGACACAGAAGCTGCTACGGTTGCACCCGCATCCAAGTCTCCCCAATCGGCTAACGGCAACAAGGCAGCGGGCTTTACCACATCAGAAGTCTCTCCTCCAGCAGCTAGCGTATCAGCAATATCCTCACCCCAATCCGCTAGCAATGGTGCAGCAACGACCGCTGCTGCACCTGCCACATCAGAGACTTTGTCTGCTGAAACTTCTTCTTCCATATCAGCTAATCCCGCATTTGATCAAGCTCTAATGTCTACAGCAATCTCTGCTGCACCTGAAGTTGCTCCAAAAACCTTGCCTCAAGCTACTAGTAGTAGTGGAATAACGGCTTTTGCTTCTGCTCTCTCCTCGGGCATTGCAACTCAGGAAAATGATGCTATTGAAGGAGATGCAGTTGACACCAATACAGTTGAAGAGGAAATAGATGAAGCGACTATTGAGCAACAAATAATAGAAGAATTAGGAGATACCACAACTGTCGAACAACAGGCGACAGAAGCAACAGCCGAGATGCAAAGTGAAATTGTCAGTATGAATGGCGAACGCTTACCATCTTTGACTGACCTAATTGAGCCAGCTCCAGAAGGAGAGAATTTTGAGAGTATAGCGTCGCCCATCTCCCCACAATCCGAATCACATTTGCTAACGGGTAAAGATTCATTTGTAAGTTTAGACAACAGAATAGAGCCCACTTTCGCAACTGAATGGAGTAGTTCATCTAGCAAGACCCCCATAAATGATACAGCTAGTCAGTTAGTAGACAGCAAACTCCAACCTGATTGGGATCAAGGCAATCAACTTTCTGGAGATACTTTTATTCAGAGAGATGCGGAACAGACAACTGATCAAAACTCGACAGATGGATATGATGTTGAAGCAGCAAGGTCAGCGGTAAAGGCTATTGCTGGAACTATCGAAATCTCATCAGAACAAGCGCGGCAAAGTATCCAAGGGCAAACTGAGACCGTTAGCGCTGCCTTGACGGCAAATGCGGCGGCACTATCCCAGGTGATACAGGCGCAAGTTACCCAAAATGGAGCCTCAATCCGCGAGAAATTTTCGGCCCAACGTGTCCAACTTCAAACGTTATTTCAAGCCACCCGTACCCAAATTTCTACCGCCTTAGAAGCCCGGAACTCGGAAGCTACTACTTGTGGAGAACAGGCTAAGACAAACTTTACTCAATTGTTTGCCGATCATCGTGGACAGGTAGAGACCGCAGTAGAGGATCATGTCACGGCTGCCGAAGAGTTGCGTACTAATCATGAGGCAACTGCTCGTAGAAGAATTGCGGACCAGGCGAACATAGCACGTCAAGGAGGAAAGACGAAGGCTTCTGGTTATCCTGGAGATGAACGCGGACAAGCGCAGGCAGAAGCCGTGCGAAAGGTGGCTGAAGATACAGCGAAGGAGATAGAAGGGCGAGAATCTGAAATTATAGATGCGATCAAGGAGTGTGCAGGAGGTATTCCGAAAGAATTTAAGGAAAAAGGACAAGAAGCACTTCAGGGCTTTGATCAAGGTTTGCCAGACTTGCTCAATGGAGTCGATGAGCAGGTGCAGGCTGTGATTAACAAGTTGACGGAACAAGCGAATCAGGTTTACCAACAGCTGGATAGTTTACAGGAGCAACAGATAGCTCAGCTCAATGCTTCAGAAGCAGCAGCAATCAGTCGGGTGCAGGCACTTGAACCACAGGCACAGACCCAGATTCAAAGTGGAACACAACTAGCTCTGACAGCCCTAAATGCATCGGCTCAGCAAGCAGTTGGACAAATTTGCCCATTCGTAACTCAGGCTTCTCAGACACTTCAGAGCATCGAAGTGCCAGATGTGGAGAAAGCCAACCAGTATGCTCAGCAAGTCATATCGTTTGCTACTGGTGCATCTAGTGAAGTGACAGGAGGGATGCAGGAAGTTAGTAATGGTATGACTCAGCAGTCCAACCAAACTGAGGTATCTGTCAATCAAAGTTTACAGCAAAGCGAGCAGCAAACCAATCAGCTACTCCAAGCTATTACTGAGTTGAATCAAACAGCACTATCTGGCTTAGTCGTAGAGGTCGATGCGGGATTCGGACACCTGATTGAGTCTTTAGACATAGCATTTTTGGAGGTTGAGACACAAATTGAGACTAAACTTAGTGAAGCTCTGGAAGAACTGGTTCAGGGGTTTGACCAAACCTTACAAGCAGCGGATTTGAAAGTGGCCGAGGCAGTCAATAAGGGACTGGCAAAGAATGGTGAAGCGCTATCGCAACTGGACGGCAAGATGCAAGAGGCTGCCAGAGATGCAGCATGGCGGCACGATCATCCAATCCAAGCAAAACTCAAGGATATTGCTGGATTTGTTGCAGGGCTTGTTATTGGTATTGTTGCTGTCCTTGCTTTAGTTGTTGTAGTTATCGTTGGCTTCAAGGTTTTAATTGCTGGTCTAGTTGCTCTTGGTGTATCACTTCTAGTTGCCAAGATAGTTGCAGCTGTCGTCGGTCTTGGTTTACTGGCGTATGGCATCTATCAGGCGTATCAAGCTCGGAAGGAAGCTGGTGCAGAAGGAGGCGGGGGTACTTTTGGAATGGCATTACTAGACCTAACCGGACTCACAGCTATCCATCGAGGAGTTACGCAGGAAGGTCTTAGCCCATTCCAAAGAGGACTAGCGGTCGGAGAAGGGGTTGGCACATTAGCCAGCTTCTTCCTCGCACGTGGGATGAATAAGCGCATCAGCAATCGGTTGCCAAAATCAATTGCCAATCCAATACGTGGTAGTTTTTGGCAACGATTTGGCGGTGGCAGAGGAAATCCTAAAGTGCCAGGATCACGACCAACGGGAACTGCTCGCCCGGGCTGGGGTAAAAACAATACCAGCGACCTTCCCAACAATAAGCAGACACCAGTCACCAATAAAGTAAGCGGTGCCCCACCAGTAGATGCTGGCAAACAAGGAAAGCATATGCTTGGACATCCGAATAACACATCAGACAAATCCCAATGGAGGTCAGGAGTGGATCATGTATTTGAAACCCAGAATGCATGGCAGAAAGGACAACCAGTACCAGGTCAATCGCAAGCACGGTCTTATAGACCTGGTTATGTTGTTGGGACGAACGGCGAGAATTCAATCAAGGTTCATATGGATGGACAGGGATTGATTCATGGTGTACCACACCACCGTCCACCAACAGCACTAGAAGGTATTGCCAACCAAGGATTGAATAACCTCCCAGTTCCATTAGGCGCAAGTATTTTTGATAATCTTAATGGAAGTAAGCAACAAGAATAAAAATAGCGCATGACATTAAAATCACTTATCAATGAAATTCATCAAAAGTGGGACACAGTTATGGACCCTACAGCTAATCCACAGGAGTGGGATCGGGAACTTCAGACTGAGTTTGTTGGTTACCCAGTCTATAACTGGACTGATGATTTCAACTACAGCAAATGCCATACATACGAGATTTTGCTACACAAAGGCATATTTTATAATCCAGGATCACTGGCAGGAGAAGAAAGACTCATTCGCCAGGTCGGCGGTCAAAAATACAGTATTCTGCTCAAATTGTCAGTAGTGCTACCGTACTACTGGTCGCAAGTATTGTGTAGAGAACTGGATAATAATGGGCAAGTAAGTGAGCAGGCAATAGAACCAGAAACCCCTTTACATGTCCAGATGCTACAGCGGGCGCAGCAGTTTGCAGAGTACCACAGCTTTAAACAACTGCCACGGAATTATCTGTCTCAGCTAGTTCCTGACATCAAGCTGGAACTAGCTGAGACAGGAACTGTAACTGTATATAACTGTTTATTTGAAGACCAAGATAACTACATCGCGCCACCAATCTTTTGAGGTCTGTGTTTCGGGTGTTAATCATCGTTTCGTCCACTCCGATTGGGCAAGCCTTCTCCTCAGGAATCCGCAACCTTTGTGGGACAAGGCTTTAGGGAATATAGTTTGTTTGAACTATCCAGCAAGCGGATGAAGGTGTCCGAAACGATGACAGAGTTCGTGTTTTGTTAAGTAGAACGGGTTAATTAAACCAAGCTAGCTTTCACGGCAGAATAAGGGTTGCAAGCGATTTTGCGCCAGCTTATTTCTCACGACCTACTTACTGTACAATCACCTATCAAAGATATTTTAGAGAGCGACGTAGTGAAGATTCAGCGAGAGCAACTGCAACTTGTGTAGATACGAATAAGCTTAGAGGTAATTCTGTATGACTGCAAGAACAGAAACTTGTTACATAAATGCTAACCTAACTCTGTACGACGCTTCAAACTCTCCATTAACCGTATATGCAGTCAACTTGACACTACCCAGAAAAGATGATGAAATTATTGAGTGTCGTCTTACTTTTAAAACCGACTTCAAAGTGTACCAACATATTGATATTAAGGCTCTATTCAACTTAGAATCAGATGCACGTATTTCCGGCAATAGCTGCAAGTTTCAGAAGTCACTCCCTATTCAAATTGAAGTGAGCCTTAAACCCGATTTGCTACCTCATCTCCAAAAACACGCCACAAGCGCTAATGAAGCAGCAGCGTACCTTTTGAATCAATGTCAGTTAATGAATCCTGATCAGTCAGAACTCGTTAAAACTGAAAAATTGTCTGATAAACCCAAATTATCAAACTTTTTGTTAGCTACTGAAAGTTGGCTGGTCTTGTCAGTAAGACAATCTCAGAAATCAGGTGAGGTAGGCTATCGAACCATATGGTCTTATTCAAGTTCGCTGGGCACTTCCGTGATGGACTCTTCTCACGACGGATTGATTGAAAGTGTAACTGCTCTGTTTCAAGACTTAGGTATCAATGATCTACCTTTAGGCAATATCGCCAAGGAAATAGCTGTTGAATCAATTAGCCAATTTGCTGACCTCCTAAAAATTACGGGTGAGGATAGTTCTATATTGTCCTCTGAGGAATTAAATGATCTGCTCCAGTCAACAGAATCTGACGAACAAGATATCAATGATTTTCCTAATAGTCAGTCAATTCTCGGGTTAGTAACTAACTTTCTCAAAGACAACAATTTTAATTTTTCTCCAATCATGGATCTCGATATTCTACAATTGTCGGCTCAGGGTAAAAATGGCAGGTATAATTGCTTTGCTCAAGCAATAGAAGAAAAGCAACAACTCATATTTTATTCTGTCTGTCTTGCTCAAGTGCCACTAGACAAACGACGTGCAATCGCCGAATTCATTACCCGTGCCAACTACGGCCTAATCATTGGCAACTTTGAGATGGACTGGAGCGATGGCCAGATTCGCTACAAGACCAGCATTGATGTAGAAGGGGGAACGCTCACTACAGAGATGGTCAAGCAGTTGGTTTATGTTAATGTGTTAACCATAGATAGCTATTTGCCAGGACTGGTGGCGATCGCTCAACAGAACCTTGATGCTCAAGAAGCGATCGCTCTCGTTGAATCTGAGCTTTAACGTTCCATGGTTTAACCACCCAGTAACATCTATCCTGCTGCTGCTTGTAGATGGAGAGCGATCGCCCTCGTTGAATCTGAGCCTTAACGTTCTATGGTTTAGCTACTCAGTAACCCCTACCCTGCTGCTGCTGGTGGATAGAGAGCGATCGCTCAACAGAACCTTGATGCCAAAGAAGCGATCGCCCTCATTGAATCTGAGCCTTAACGTTCCATCGTTCAGCCACCCAGCAACCCCTACCCTGCTGCTGCTGGTGGATAGAGAGCGATCGCCCAACAGAACCTTGATGCCAAAGAAGCGATCGCCCTCGTTGAATCTGAGCCTTAGCGTTCAGCAACCCCTACCCTGCTGCTGCTGCTGGATAGAGAGCGATCGCTCAACAGAACCTTGATGCCCAAGCAGCGATCGCCCTTGTCGAATCTGAACCTTAACGTTCCATCGTTCAGCTACTCAGTAACACCTACCCTGCTGCTGCTGGTGGATAGAGAGCGATCGCTCAACAGAGCCTTGATGATCAAGCAGCGATCGCCCTCGTTGAATCTGAGCCTTAACGTTCAGCAACCCCTACCCTGCTGCTTGTGGATGGAGAGCGATCGCTCAACAGCACCTTGATGCCCAAGAAGCGATCGCCCTCGTTGAATCTGAACCTTAACGTTCAGCAACACCTACCCTGCTGCTGCTGGATAGAGAGCGATCGCTGCCAATCAGGTCTTGACCGGTGATGATACCCATGATCTCAGCAGCACTTCAGTTATTGAGGTCGGGGAGGAATTTGAATCGGAGGTAAGTCACTTGGGTCAAACAATGGAGGTGGCTCTAGCAACCCTGGAGGCGGCGGAACCACAAAAGGTGGTGCTGCATTTGCCTCGGCTGGAACAAAATCTGCGATGTTAATCACAACTGATTGGCGATCAATCTCTCCTACAGAATTTGTAACCTGCAGCGTCAGCGTTGTCTGCCCAGGAGTAGGACTCAGACTATACATCATCCTAGTTATGTCGATTCCGTCGATCACGCCCGGTGTAGGCAATAGTTCAACGGTCACATCTTCACGGTTTTCCACCTCCCACTCTACGGGAATATTAATCGATTGTCTTGCCGCATTCATTTGATGGACTTGCTGTGGATAGTCAGCGGCACTTTGCCCATTAACGCGAAAAGCAGTAATGACAGGGGATGGAGGGAAAATTTGAATAGCCTCTGCATCTTGAACAATGGCATCTAAGTCTCGTTCATCACGCATGATTAAAGAGAGTGTAAAAACATACTCCCCTGGCTCCTCTGCATCCGTAGGAACGCTATTACAGACCAATCGCCGTCGTTGACTGTCATCACATTGCTCTTCTAGTCCTATAGGAATACCATTGCGCCCCATTAAATACGATTCAGGCGGTCGGACATTAATTTTGCCATCTGGAGTGATGTGGATGAAGCTAATTTCAATGGACTCAATATCAAGTGGACTATTGACAATCCAATTGAGCGTCACTGGAGCATCAGGATATTGAGGCTGAGATGACACGTCTCGTAGCTCATTCGTAGGCGCGGAAGGACGTTCACTCCTTTGGCGATAAATAGGAACTTTCGAGTAAAAATATACTATTTCAGGAGGATCAGCGGGTGTAATGGTGATAGCTGAAACTTCTTCTTTTATCGGAGATTGTTCTTCCGCAGAGGCTTGTTGCGCATCACCTCTGCGAACATTGAGCACAACATCATAGGTTCCTGCACTCAAAGCTGGTAGTGCATCTCTTTCATCCTCAACAAGTCCATCCAATTCATCGGCATCTGCCAAGGATGATTGATTGATGTCAGATGCAGGGCTCAGCTCAATACTGCGGCACTGGATCATGGTTGGCGAAGCACTCAGGTCTTCATTATACCTATAAAGCTTGAGCAGTAGGGAAACTAAGGGGTTAAGTTTGTAGGGTTGCGGTTGACTGCATTGTCCTTTCAGACGTCCATAGCCGCCTTCAATGCTCAATAGGTTAGATGCATCTACTGTAATATCTGAAGATTCCGATCTGATTTCCTGCGGTACAAGCGTGAACTGAAGTTCTTGGCTGCCTGTATCCCGATTAAGATAGGTTACCTCTAGTTGATTCACCTTTTGGTAATTGACAATTTCCCAGTTTAGGCGGATTGGGTTACCTCCTCTAACTTGGTAGGTTTCCTCTGTTGCAATAAATTCAGTAATGCTAGGCTCTAAGCTAGGTTCAATGACCAGAATGCGCAATAGCCATCGAGCCAAGACGAATGCCCCGGTTAGAATTAATAAAATGAGGAGAGAAATTAGAAACCAGCGCAGCCAGCTCGGACGTTTCTGCCATACTAGACTTGCGGCGATAGGTTCTGGTACGGCAGGATAATCAGCCTCATCCAGCGTCTCATCTCGATGAATCATTTGATTCTCGATGACGATTTGAAACTGGATGGTTTTACCATTGCCTCGCCAAGGACGCTGCCACGATTTTCTCACACGTGGCGTAACGCTAATCTCTTGAGTTGCACTGGGCTCTAAAACAATAGATTCAGGCTCGATAGTATAGTTAAAAACTTTATCTTCATCCTGAGCCCGAATGATCAATTCTCGTTGAATATTACCTGGATTGCCAATAGATAATGTAAATGAAGACTCTGGATTAGGAATTTTTCGAGAGGATGGCTGAAGGTCAACAGCTAGTCGATCATCCGATAGGATATTGAGATAGAAAATTCCTAACAGTATTAAATCATCTCGATTTGATGAGATTAGGCGAATGGTGGATGAATAATGACCTGCAGCAACATATTGAGGGGGATGCAGCTTAAGGGTAACTTCACCAGACTCGTTAGGGTTTAACTGAAGACTATTGGTTCGACTCATGAGTCCTGGAATATCCGTCTCGGTCTCGGGATAGTCTAGGGTGAACCACGTTGGATCAAGTTCTGGACAAGATAGAAAAAAGCGATCGACTCGCTTCGAATGATTCTCGACGGTAATCGTTATATCCAGCGTCGAGGCGGCATTGAGTTCATAGGGATGATCTGAGTCTGTGGGTGGAGATAGAAAAAAGCTCGGTTCATTACGCAGCTCGGCCTCTTGCTCTAGGGGAAACACCCGTAGTTGTTGGGCCCGTTGAATTTGCTCCCCAGGATACTGAATAGACTGTACCGAAATGTCATAGTTATAGAAACCTGGCTCAGCGTGCTGAGGTACATTAAATCGAAGTAATATGTCTTGAGACTGGCCTGGTGCGATGCGAATTGGCAGGGGTTGACTGAAGGTACACCAGCGAGCCACAGGGGCCGATCGCGCATCACTAGGCATAATCCACAGATCAATGCTAGCTTCGATCTTCCCTCGATTGCGGATCGTTACGCTGCGCTCAATGGAAGTACCACCTGGCTTTGCGCCTTCGTTGCTTCCCTGAACATCAACGAGCAAGTTTTTGGGTTGAACTCCACTAATCGTCATAAGCTCTCACTGGATTCGACATTTACAAGATGGGCAGGGGAGGAACTAGAGCAGGGATTATCTGCTGGCACGGGATAACGATATAGCCTAACTTGATGGTTGGGCGCATCAGAGGCTATGTAGAGATAATGATCATCGGGCTGGTTAATATCGACACTGCTTAAGGATGTGTTAGGGAAGTTCGCTAGAATTTGTGCATCAGGAAACTGGGGCGATCGCTCCCCATCACGAGTCAGCATCCATAGAAAGACTTGTCCTGTATCGCCAACACCTGTCAAATAACATCCATTATCTGATAGTGCTAAGGAGCGAATAGACTGATGAGCAAGTCCTGGCACCTGCCATTGATCAGTATAAATTTCATCTGTCCAGTTACAATCAAGAGTCTGGGTTAGAGTTCGAGAACTACCTTGTCGCCCTGATAGATTGGCTCTGTTGGCTTGTGTCTGAATACATTGGCGTAGTTTTTGAATATTCCAAAGGGTGATATAGCCGCGGTTATCAGCGGTTGCCATAACGGTATTATTGGTATTGACGGCGATGCTATTCATATATTGATATGGGCCAGACACGGGAGCGATCGCTGCCTGATTTTCATCTGATTCGTTTATATACTGATAGTCTGCCTGAAAGAGAACGTCTTGCTCCCAGTCCCAGAAACTAAGTTGGTTATATTGCCCACCAATGGCAAGTAGGTAGTCATCGTTACGGCGAGAACTATCAAGTACAATCGGATCGATAACGGACAAAGCTGAGACAGAGTCAATAGAGACTTGTTTGAAGGGCGTTGAGCTATCTCCACCCGATGTTAAGTCCCATTGGCGCACATTTCCGCTACCATGGCCACTGAATAAATAACGCCCATCCTTAGTAAAATCTAAGTCAAAAATGCGATCGCTGCCGTCAAACCGAAAATTTTCTACCTGTCGAGGTGGACTGACTTCCCATAATACAATCGCTCCAGTATCCAGTCCAATAGCAATACGACCTTCCCGAAAGGGACTTTCCCGAATTACCCGTACCGCATGGGGTAGTGCATCTGTGAGTACTTGTTGGTGCCGCAAGCGCCGTCCCTCAACACCCAACGCAAATGGATTGACATTCCAGCGCTGAATGCTTTGATCCCGAGAGCCACTGAGTACCGTGGTTTCGTTGCCAATAATTCGTACGGCCGTCACCGGAGCAGTATGAAAACGCCTAGGATTATTCCACCACAGCAATATCAATAATAATAATGCCAATAAACCTCCCCCCAGTTGCAACCATAGAGGCACGATAGGTAAGATCTGTACCTCAACCACCTGGCTACTGGGTTTGGGTTGGATATGGACGGGAGCGCTCGGCTCGCCAGAATTAGGGTGGGTAAGAGTTGGGGTCACCTCGTATTGAATATGTTGTATCCTCCCTAACCAGCGGCGAGGGTGGAAGACCGACCAAGTTGTCTCTCCTTCTTGACTGGAGGGCAGAGTAATGGTGGAAGCTTCGGCGTCTTGTTGCTGGTCATTGCGCAGATCCACGATGCGAAGGTCGATGCGCTGGGCTAGATTACTCAGATTGCGCAGAAAGAACGTAAACTGAGCGCCTTGTTGCTGCTGCCTTAAACGATGGCGGTGGGAGATAGTCAACATTTTTTGCCGACAGCCCCATTCCACAAAACCATAGGGAGAGACTTCTAATGTACCAGCTTCTTCTGCTGTACTACGTCCCTGATCCTCCGCTTCCACCTGAAAGTCATATACCTGGCTGAGAATATGCGGTGTTTTAGGTGGACTGCAATAGAAGATGACATCTTGAGAATCTCCCGGTGGAATTTCAACAGTTTTTGCTGTGCCCTCCAAAAACCAATTCTCGTCTAAACCAGTTAAACTCAGGCGAACATGGGCAAATTTTGGGCTGAGGTTATAGATCAGCACTGGAATATTGAGGCGATCGCCAGGATAGACACTGAGATTTTCTTGGGGAAGGTAGAGCCGCAAGGATTTGCCGGATCGCCCAATGTCTAGCGTAATAGAAGCAACGGCATTCAATGAGGAAAATTCAGCGGATAGAACCCGGATCTGAAGCTGCAGTTTGCTGTCATAGACGGGCAGCGGTGATTTGACAATAACAACCCGAAAGGTGGTGCGATCGCCCGGTGGCTTTTTTGCACAGATTTCTGGTTCAACGGTATACCACTGATCATTTTCATCCGCATCAATCCCCCCAGGCTGGAGCTGAGTTTGAGCATTCGTAAGCTGAATTTGAAAACTAGCGAAGCGATCGCTAGTGTTGACCACCGTCACCTCAAATTCACGCTCATCAATCGAATTAGCGGCTTCAAACTGCGTTGAACTGCCAGGAACAAGATGTACCTGCTGCTTGGAGACGGTTAATTTCACTAAATCAGTCACGGCTTCCACCCTCTGTGCAGATACATTGCCACGCCAACCCTCAACTCGTCGATCTACTCACCTAAGCTACAGAGCACTGTGGCTCTTACATAGTTAGAGTTATATGTATGAGACCTTTATTCTCAAACCATTGCGCTACTTACAAGACCAGCCACGATAAAACTAACCTATTGTCCAGAATTTGACCATTGCACTAACTCATTTAAATGCCGACGCTGCCAGGCAAAGTGGAGCAGATTAATGCCAAATTCATGGGCCGTGCGAGTGTCTTCCCGTGAATAGCTGCCACGAATGCCCCAGGCATCTAGAAAACGCTCTTTAATACAGATAAATCCTCCGACCATGAGCAACTTTAGCACCGTTTGACCTAATGTGGGCGGTTGTGTAAAGACAAAGGGCTGTGTTCGTAAACGATGATTGATCGGTAAGTCTGTCCAAGATTTGAGAGAGTTTTGCCATCGTTGTTGCACATATTGTTCTACGTCAGAATCATCGTCAGGTAGGCCTACCAAAATCACGCCGCCCTGACTGAGGAACACCTGAATACATTTCAAACCCTCAGGTTCGAAGGATATAAAGTCCTTGGCTTTTAGATATAGCAACTCATAAGCCATAAGGTGAGCAATGGATGGCACCTTCGGAAGCCTTTCTACCTCATTTGCCAAGGGTTCTGCCCTCACCTGCCCTTGGAGTTGAGGATAGAGAGCAGGCAGAGATCGCACCAAATACTCAAAATTCTCAGCAGTTTGATTAGACCAAGACGAAAGCGAAGCTACGTTGACCGTTCCCTGAGCGCGGACTTGGGCTAGACAACGATATCGAAAGTCGAGTTGGTTTGATGCAGGAGCAAATACATCTTGAGGACGGGATAATGATACCTTTCCCGGTGTCAGTACCACTCGACACAACTCCACCTCTCGCTGAGTTGGTGGAGTTGTTTTTTGATCTAGGCGAAATCGTTCAGCGATCGCCATTTCCTGAGACTTTCGCTCTAGGGAATCTGGTTCAACATAGCTAACAACAATATAGACGGTACGAGTACCCCTCTCGGGAGCTTTAGCTGCAATTCGATAGGTGCGATCGGTATCTGCATCCACAATGATAGGATTGCCTTCCGTATCAATGGCCATTCCAGGCTGCACCTCAATCCATCGCTGTTCTTGCCTATTGCGATCTTGGTTGCGATAGCTCCCTGAGCTATCCTCAGGTGGTTCAATCACCCGTACTCCTAATCCATAGACAATTCCCGGAAGATGGAGCGCTTGGTAATGTAAATTCTGCCGGCGACGATGATAGTCATGGGCAATCAACCAACGCTCAGCATTCAACATCAGTCCATCGTAGACAGATAGCCGATGTAGAGGTTCAGGGGAAAGGTGAGAAAACTGAGAATTAGCCATCGGGATAGATGTAGATGTAGTTACGCTAAAGTCAAAGGGTTGTCAATCATAAAAAACAACGAACCCTAATCACAACTAGGATAGGGAATCCCGCTCGGTAGAATGACACTACATAAATTAGTTCGGTCGAATTGGATGCCTTCAAGGGTCGCCCCTAACAAATTAGCTTCTTGTAAGTCAGCCCCTTGTAAGTCAGCATTGGTTAAATTTGCCCGTTCTAAATTAGCCTCTCTCAAGTTAGATCCTGCTAAGTCCACATGGGTTAAATCGGCTCCCTGTAGATTTGCACCCTCTAAATTGACTCGATGTAAGATGGCATGGCTGAGGTTAGCTCCAGCTAAGTTAGCGCCCTGTAAATCGACACCCGTTAGATCTAGATAGCTCAGATCGCTGCCGCTCAAGTCGGTTTCAACTAAATCTGCCCGCTGCAATTGGGTACCTTGCAAGTTAGCATTGCGCAAGGTAGCACCGCTCAAATCAACGCGTACAAGATTTGCAGTCCCTAAATCAACACCTTGAAGATTGGCTCCGCCTAAATCTGTCCCGCGCAGATCAGCATTGAAGAATACTGTACTAGAATTGAGGCGAACAGCCCGTACATTAGCATCTTCTAAAGTTGCTCGGGTGAAATTGGCTCGACCTAGATTTGCGCCAAATAGATCTGCGTCCTCTAGATTAGCATCCACTAAGATACTATCGGTTAAGTTGGCATACCGTAAACTAGCATCCTCTAAGTTGGCTGAGTTGAGCAATGTACGTTCAAGATTAGCGTGATCTAAAATGGCATCCTCAAAGTTTCCTTCAATTAAAATGCTGCCTGATAAATCGGCAGCACTGAGATCAGCATCTTCAAAGTTGACCCCATATAACGTTACGTCTTGCAAATTAGCAAAGGCTAGGTCTGCATCCTGAAGATTTGCATTGTTTAAGACAGATCCTGATAAATTTGCACTACTCAAGTTAGCGCCTTCTAAATCGCTATCCTCATCCAATGTGAGATTTTCCAGGTTCGTATGACTGAGATTCACGCCGGATGGAAGAACCATGGCAAACTCATCAGCGGCCCTTGCATCGTGCGCTGTCTCGCTCCAGCAGGGAATAGCTAAAGCCTGATTAGCAGTCATGGCATCGGGGGTTATGTTAGGGGTATTGATCAGTTCCCAGGCCTGACACCATTCAGCCGCTAATTGGGTATTGGTATCAATTCGGGTTCCGGTCAGATTTGCTCCATCCAACCGCACACCACGCAAGTCAGCACCACGTAGATCGGCGTCGCGTAAGTCGGCACCGCGCAAGTCAGCCCCTTGCAAATAAGCATCTTTGAGATCAGCTCCGCGCAAATCAGCATTGCGTAGATCGGCATTGCGTAAGTAAGCCCCTCGTAGATAAGCATCTCTAAGCCTTGCCTCACGGAGACTACAGCTACCACAGTCACGAGTCTCCCGCAGCCTCAAGACTCTAGACGATTCTTCTTGAGCTAGGGCAGGAGATTTCATCAAGAATGGTAACCCCACGGCTACGGCTAAGCCAGCCATGATGGATAGGCAGTGCAAAGTGTGCCAAGTCCAGGAATACCTGAAAGGAGGAGCAGTGTTCATAGCTCATGGGGATTGAAGGTGAACTGAATCCATCGCATGGTCATGATTAACACATGAAACTGAGCAGGATGTCCAAGACTATAACAAACTTGGGTGTTGCTGAATTAGAGTGTAAGCCTCGAACTGGAAGTACTAAAACCTCCTGCAAACGCTGGCAGAGTCGCACTACTATTCAGCAACGTCCAAACTTGCTATGCGTATCATGTATTGATCTAGCCAGTCCTAACTATATATGCACCCAATCGGGTACTACTTTACGCAAACATCCTGAATTCTAAGTTAATTTCTGTCAAGGTTACCCCAGTTCTTGATGATCTATGACTAAGTTTGAGTATTGTTAATCGATAAGTGTAACTTTTTTCATCCTCTCACGTAATTTTATATCCATTGCCATAAACAGTATATATAAGCATGTCATGATTTCGGCAATAGGAGGCGATCGCCCCTAACGTAGTCCAGTCAAACCTTAAACTCAATGTAGTCAACATATAGTCAACCTGATGCAGGTTATTATCCAAGTCTTTCTTGTATGGTATTCGATGCTACATGGATGGGTACAGAATTAATAAACTTCTATTAATCTTTCTGGGCCAGTATGGCGTCGCGTTAGCGTTTCATCACTATCTATGGCAGTATTGGAACATCACAAAAAATTGAGTTAGTCTGTAACTTCAAGTCTTGCAGTCTGCTTGGCGTTTGCTAGCGCTATCCTTGACTAGCACAATCCATAGAATCAGGATTTATAGAGCTTTGAGCATCATCATCTGTGGACGTACAACGTCAGAGCCAATCTGTCTCGATGCCGTCTTGGGGGCGATCGCCTTTGGAATGTCATAGGGTTGCTCTACTTTTCCCCAGCATGGGGGTGATAGGGCGGAGGTGTTGGGCTTGAAGAATCAACCACTGGACTAACTTGAACCAGTGTGACGGTGTTGCTTAATCATCAAGGCATAAGGGAATGGGATGAAGGGATCGTCATGGTGTAGCACCTCAACAGTTTTGGGTACGATCGCCCTTTTGGGTAGCCTGGTGGTCTGGGATGGAATGACAAACCCAGCGCAATCCAACGTGCTAGCGATCGATGCAAGCCAAGAACCAGGATATGGGCCTCAGTATTGGGCCCAGGCTGAGCGGCCAAGTTTTGAGCTAGAAGATTTTGATTTTTGGGCAGAACAATGCTTGCTTATGGGAGAAGAGCGTCAATATGAAGATGCCTTGGCAGCTTGCGAAGAAGCTCTTACCTTAAAACCGAGGCGCGATAATGTGGAGATTTGGGCAACGCGCAGTGAGGCGCTGTTTCACCTCGGTCACTATGCAGAAGCGGTCGTTTCGTTGAACCGGGTGATTGGGGAATCTCCCAATTATTCCCTAGCGATCGCCCGTCAATGTGCGTCCCATTTCCATCTCGATCGCTATCAAGAAGCAGTCGATTTCTGTGAGCAGGCGTTAAGAATCGACGGTAACTGGGGCACGGATTCTCCCGCCTTTGCCTGGTATTACCGGGGGTTGGCCCTGCGGCAACTGGGGCGATTAGAAACAGCTCTGTCTTCCTTTGATCGAGCAATTAGCCTAGAGCCAGATGATCCATTATCCATTGCTGAACGGTGTAGTGTACTAGCCGATCTGGGTAACTATGCGGCCCTGGCTACCTGTACGATCACCGATCCCGAAGAACTGGCTGCATTGGGCAGGAGCATAACGTCTAACAACCTGGGTGATGGACTCCGACGGGCGATCGCCCTGTATGAACAAGCCTTGGCGATTCGTCCTGATGATACGACCCTATGGATTCAGCAAGGCCTTGCCCTAGAACAGCTCGGAGACTACGAACGGGCTCTTCGCTCCTACGACAGCGCCTTAACGATCAATGCCACCAGTTCCCTAGCCTCTACCCATCGCTGTCGGGTCTTGAATGCACTGGGTGATTACGAGACTGCCCTAGCGGCCTGTGAGCAAGCCTTACTGGGCGATGAACGCTGGGGATCGCTGCATTCTGCCTATGCTTGGAGTCAACAAAGTGCATCCTTACTAGGATTAGAACAGTATGATGATGCTTTAGCTGCTGCGCAGCGGGCAGTAGACCGCGAACCCGGCTACGGTCTGGGCTGGAATAACCAAGCAGTGAGCTTGTGGCGCTTACAGCGTCATGGGGAAGCATTAGCCGCTATTGACGCTGCCCTAGCTCAGTATGATGAGGCAGTGTTGGAAGGGGAGAATACCTTTGAGCGCAGCTATCCAGAGCCGCTGTTGTTGCTCTATCGAGAACAAATTATTGCCAACTATAATCGTGGACGAATTTTATCGTCTCTAGGGCGTTATGAGACGGCAGTCGCAGCCTACACAATAGCTCTTGATCAGACCCTAGAGGTGCAGGCACAGGGTGTGCTCCTACTTCCATCCACCACGTTGTCGGATATCTATGTCAATCAATCCGTGGCCTATCTGCTCTGGTCAGAGGTGTTGGCCAGAGATCCTAGTGCATCTACAGAGGAGGATACGAACAGCGCCTTGGCGAAAGGATATGGCGTTAGTCAGGAGGCTGTTCGTCTTAATCCAGCCTCCCAGGCGGGGTGGTATAATCAAGGGTTGATTGCCCTGCGTCAACGGTTATTTGGTGAAGCATTCCAAGCCTTCGCCTACGCAAGCTACTTGCAGCCCGAGGATGTGAGTGCCTTAATTGGTCAGGGCATTGCGCTGACGGGCCAGGGAAATACGGAGGAAGCGATCGCTCGTTTTGATTTGGCCCTCAACCTAAACCCCACTTCCACTCTCGCTGAACACTGTCGCACCTATGTGATTGAAAACTACATTTTTAGCGAGATTGATACACCTACCTATAGCCCGAATCAATGTAATCGCTTTTTCTAGGTCACCTATCCATGAGGTATTGAGATGGTCACGCCAAGCTTTAAGTTCACCCTACCGGGAGGCTTGTTAGATGCAAACGGCAATCGCCATATCCAAGGTGTTATGCGCATGGCGACGGCTAAAGATGAGCTGGAGGTGCAGCGCGATCCGCGTGTACAGAAGAATCCAGCCTATGGCGTGTTAATGATGCTCTCGCGGGTCATCACGCAATTAGGTGATTTACCGACGGTCACGGTGGACGACATGGAACAGCTTTTCACCTTAGACCTGGCCTATCTACGTGAGTTCTACAATCGTATTAATCAACAGGGTCATGCACAATTGTCTGTGCAATGCCCTCAATGCCAAGCAGCGTTTAATGTCGAGATGTCTTTGGCGGGGGAATCCTAGGCTACCCCTCATCCCAAATCCATGAGGAGGTAGCCTGTGTAGCCTTTTATTTCCATTGGTCGCTCAATGATATTCTTGAGTTGAATCATCTGGAGCGACGACGCTGGATTCAAGAAATTGGCAAGCTTAGGGGATTGCATTAAAAATCAGTAGATCGTAGGTGCAAAAGGCAGGTTTTATCTCCTCAATCAGCGATCGCACCAAGGGTTCATCCAGTTGATCGGCACTATCTGGCCGCAGGGTGACCCGAAAATGGTAGGGACGACCACCTCCCAGCATGGCACTTTGGTTAAGATGAGCGTCGCCAAAGACAAAGCCTGCCTTAAAGTCTTCCACGATGCTAATTCGTTTTTCCTCTTCGGGGCAGTCAGGTTCCTCTAAAGGTAAGCCTGTATAGATATGTAAATAACGCCGTAATCCTTGCTTTGTGCCTCGTTGACGATAGAGCGACACGGCATGGCGCAGCAACAGCCGCTGTTGCTTAGTCGTCCAGCGTGCATCTAGATCCCATGCCACCCATTTAGATAGAAAGGGCAGTAGAGCACGGGGTGCAGTTAATGGATCTAAATAGGCCCACAGGGTGTCCATGGATTGAATGGTGGGATCAAAGGCTTCCTCAAAGATCATCAGGAAGCGGCCCATGAAGTCTGAAGCCTGATAGATCTGCGGCAAGAAATCTAGGTAGGAACATCCGGGACGTACACAGAGCCGAAAGGCTTGGTAGCCAACTAGTTGCTTATGCTCTTCAAAATAATCTAGGGTTGAGGTATCTGGCTCATCATCGCCATACACACAGTAGAGGCTCAAGACACCTTGATAGGTGTTCTCGATATGAGATTCAGATAGTAATGCATCCTGCGCTTCAAAAAAATTGGGCGGCACATAGAAATTGAGATAGGTTTGCACCTCTGTGCCAGCCTGAATGTCTATGGGGGATGATTGTTGCCACTGTTGCCACTCGGAGGGGAAATCGCCAGATAGTTCTAACGTCCATCTGAGAACGCGTGATCCTTCATTTTTAAGGGTTACCGCTATTTCTGACACTTGCCCTGGAAGGATCAAAAGAGCATTGTCCTCCACGACTTGTTGAGGCCGTCCCATCCAACTCACCACGTCTGGCAGCTTTAAGGACACCAGTTTTAGGGGAAAGGTTGGGCGGGCAGCGGATTGAGTCATGGGGGAGAAGGTAGAAGGGAGGAAAGAGCAGGCCAAAGATAGAAGGCGGAAGAGCGCAGGGTACGTTAATCCATCAAGTGAATATCATGACCAAATTTCGACACATTGTCTTGATGGTTTTCCCAGGAGCAAAATAGACCTATATCTCCAGGGGCGATCGCCAATTCAGGAATATCGCTTTGAATCCATTCCGGCTGAGATGCTAGTTTACGGATGGGAAATAGCTTGACGGCTCCCACGTATCGCACCTCGGGCACATCCTGTAAGTATGCCACAACATCTGAGGTACTGAGTGGACGTCCAAGTTCCCAGCCCGTTTGCTGGAAACCTCCGGTAATGGGATTGATAAACCGATAGAGCAGTGCCGTTAGTCGCGACTGAATATCCAGGCGGGTTTGCGGGTGGTTGTAGGCTGGCTCTAACCATACTTCTGCTATGACCTTAACCCCAACATAGACAGGAGTATCTAACTTCACCTGAATGCCGAGGGGCTTACGTTCATCCAACACCGCATTCAGGTGCTCTCGCGTCTTGGTTCCTAAAACGTCTAGCTTAAAACATTGATCGGGATCCATACCATAGGGAAAGGCTTGCCGGAAGTCACTTGAGCGAGGATCGGCACCCGGCGGCAAGGGGACAATGAACAAACGTACCAGTCCTGGGATATCTCCTCGCTCACTGCGGGTGGGTGGACAATGGGCTCGGTAGACGGCACCCACTTGTTGAGCGATCGCTTCAAAATCAGCGGGAGTCACGGCGGCTTGAGAGCTTCGTAACACCTCCGGTACGCGAATGACGGCTTCATCTAACCGCTCTCCCTCTTGTCCACCCTGGGCAGGATTATAATTCGTGACGCGTTTGACATAGGGAATAGCCGTCCGCAGAACATTCAACGTCTCTTTTTGCACATTACCCCGACTGCCACCACCAACGCGGTAGGCGGTCATATAAATCTCTGCGCCCAAGGGCGGCACCTGTCCATATTGCCATTCTTGGTATTGCTGACTTTCTGAATCTGCGGAGAGCAATGGGGCATCTAAGGAATGACTAGATCGAGATAAATGACGAATCTGTTTTCCCCAAGGCTGCAGTTGATGGCTGCGATCGCGGGTTTGCTTCTGGAGTTGATTGGGTTCTCGGATCAGGGGGCCAAACTGCACCATGCCATTTTGAGCATCCATCATATAGTGACGACTATTAGCATGGGAGTTGCCAAAATCAGACACTTCTTGCCAATCTTCCACCCGACCATCGGGATATTTCACCTGAATATGCTCATGGGCATCACACTGAATCAGCGGCGTATTTTGTAGATAGAACACCTGTCCTGCCTTGCCGTCACTCACCCCCAGCAGTTCATGCTTGACTCGAACACATTCACTCGCATGAATTACCCCGCCGATGGCACTGACACTGATGCTGCGAATACTAGGCGATCGACTGTAGGGATACTGGGTCTCTCTTGATTGGTGATAGACACAGCGAATCCAGTGCCCCTGGCAACCGGTGCCAAAATCTGTTGTCGGCCACTTTTGGGGTAAATGCAAAATCACATCAGCGCCCACTTGCTCTGCATTCATGCCCTGCTGACGTAGTTCGTGGAAACTAAAGCCTTTGGTGCGATCGTCCTGTAGCTCTCGTAAAATACCTGGTTGCCAGTCTTCACCATCCCAAACCTGCCAAGACAAGGGTGGATCATCGGGATTAATCCCTGTGGTGCCTGCAATGACTCCTTTGAATCGTAGGGACAAAATATTTCCGGTAATCGAATCCTGGATCGTGTTGACCGACTGACCGTTGCTGCCATTGCCATAGGTTCCATGAGCCGCTAACGAGCGGTCTGTAGGATTGGTTGGCGCTAATACGATATAGAAACAGTTATTGACATTACAATCTTCAAATAGCGTCACTTCTCCCAAATTATCCCATTGGGTATTCTCAGATCGTTGTAATGCAACGGAAAACTGCCTAGAGGTAGGAATGTGTTCGGTTTGTCGAGCTGTAAAGAGTCCTTGAATTTGGGGTTGTCCGATAATTAACTCATCATCGGTTGTAAAGACAACAGCCGGTTCAGATTCCGTGCGGATGGTTGCAACTTCTGTGTATATGGGAATCCGCAACGGTGATTGATGGGTCGCTTTGGTTAGGTAAAAGGTTAAGTCTACATGAGCTGCCGACGGGGGCTGCAGCCGAATGCCGAGCAGTTCCAAAAAAGCAACATAGTTGCGGCGGGGCACTTGATTGAACCGCAGCAACATTTGGTCAACCAACCAAGAAAACAACTCAATGAGGGTAATGCCCGGATCCCCAGGATTATGATTTGTCCACTCTGGGCAGTAGCGCGGAATCCGCAGAATACATTCTTGCACTAAGTCTTCAAACGTACGATCGTCTAGATTAGACTTAGGTAGATTGGGAAGAAAGTTAAATTCCCGAAATTCTGGGTCGGGCATGAGGTTACTCCGGCTGAAGGTAGAAAGGATAGACCATGCTGCGGCTGTCATAGGTACCTTTGGGAGTATAGAAAATTTCGATCGTGACTTTCCCTTCCACAGGATCTGGTTCTGTCATGACATTTTCTACAATAATGCGTGGCTCCCAAAGGGTAATCGCTTCTTCCACATAGAGGCGAATGAGCAGTAGCGTTTGAGTATTCATGGGCTCAAAGACTAGCTCGGCAAGCCGACAGCCAAAATTGGGACGATAGACTCGTTCTCCTAATTTTGTGCCTAAAATGATCTTGATCGATTCTTCGATATTCGGTGAATCGCTGCTGAGCTTGATGCTGCCCTGCACATTCGTTTCAATGGGAAAGGCAAAACCCGCACCGACATAGCTATTGGATCGATTGGTCTTTCCAGAGGGCATAATGCAAGGTAGGGTTATGGTATTGGGCCTATACTAAACACTGGGTAGCATTCTAAACACAGTGCTTCAATAACAATATCAATAATTTTCACTATTTTATCAACGTATCGACCATCATAGTCTATGAATGTTAAAGATCTGTCGCAAGTTTTGGATCAACTTGATACAAAAGCTCAAGCTTTGTTGCGATTGAATTCCAGCAGTTTAGAGCAACAATCCGTGACATCACTGCGCAATATCGTAGCTCAAATGGATGCGATCGCCCATAGCTGTGAACACATACGCGATCGCATCCTTGATCTAACGGCTGAATCACTCCCCGATCCACTTCAGGATGAAGTATGCAGCAGTCAAGGGCAGCTAGACCGCATTATTCAGCAATGTCGAGGAGAGACTATTCCCTCTGCATCTGTGAAGAAGGTGCGTTCTGATCTCAACCAATGGCGGATAGGCTTTTCTGTCCTGCTAAAAAAAATTGCGGATGTAGAACGGCGGCGTACGATGCAGCGAGACTGTACGCGTTTATACCAAGCGACTAAAACGTTACAAAGTCGAGCTTTGTCCTTGCGGATTGATCATGACCAAAAGCTTGATGTGCTGAAGCAATTACTAGATGTTGAACAAGGGTTATTAGCAGTCCAGCACCATCTAGATATGTCAGACCGGACAGGGTTGCAGGAACAGCAGCGTCTTGAGTCGTTCAAGAGAGCGATCGCTGACTTAGGATCAACCTATGGATTACTCAAACCAACGGCTCACGTTAAGTCTAGTTAAAAAGCTACATGAGCTATCCTTCAACCTCTTCAATTCTGAAAGAGGGATAAAGTGAGAGTTGCAAGGAGTATCTATTCAACTTAAGAAGGCAAAATCAGGAAAACTAGACTTTATTGATAATTAGTTGCTCGACATCCAAATAGACGTGGTAGCTATAAGATCAAGCGGTTTCGGGTTAAGCATTGATTACTTTTTCTAATTCCGATGAAGTCTACTTGTTAGGCGATAAACAAAAATGTTTCCGTCAAACTGATCATGGCGTTAAGTTTCAATGCAATTTGGGGCAATTCTGTGATTTGATCAAAACGGATCATTCATGATTTCTGTGAACACTTTCTTTCATGGTGGAACATAGTGCAATGAAGCAACTGAAAGAACAAGCAGCGAAAGTTGGGCAAACGATCGCGTCTGCTGAAACAATTCATGCCTATCGTCAAGCGATCGCTGTCACCTGGATAATTATTAAGGAAACAGCAATTCTGCTATGGCTAACCCTTTGCCTAGTCTTGGTCTTTGGAGATTGGCTGTATACAACAGCCATCAGTGCTGGTCGCGGTGCCAGACAGTGGTTCAACTCTTTGCAGAAAACTGAGAGTGATCAAATTGCCTCAGAAACTGGTAAGGCTCTATTGGCAGTCGGGCAAAGCAGCGTTAGCTCTGTGATCGCTCAAGCACGTACGCAGTTAGGTTTGCCAGAAAAGCCCCCAGTTCAGGACAAGACTCCAGCATCTAGCCCAGCCGCACAAACTACGGCTAACCCTACTACATCGTCTGTTCCTCCCTCTCCAAGCCCTGATCCAAACTCGACTCCAACGTCGTAATATATCTAAGGCGATCGCCCTCGGGTCACAAAGGAGCGATCGCCCCTCAGCTTTTTACCTTTCTCAGTCTTGCCTACCGCTGTTGTCATGGATACCTCACGTTACATTGACCTAGATTTACGTTTTGCTGGGTCAGTTGAATTATGCATGACATGAATTACTATTGTATGTAATACCAGTTCAATGTGAGGCGGCATAGAACAGTGCTTCCAGGATAAAGTCGTAGGCAGAAACTGATGCAACCTGCTCCAGTGTTAGTTGATCCAA
>NZ_JACSWB010000111.1 GCF_016888135.1 Leptolyngbya sp. CCY15150 | reverse complement strand
GGGGGGGCGATCGGCGATCCTGTCGATCCCTAAACTGATGAGCAATTGAAGTCAGCAACAAGAGTAAAAGAACGGAGATGAAGATGCAAAATACCGAAAGAACGCAGGGAATCATCGCAGAAGCGAAAAAAGTTACCTACGTGGAGGCTGCCCGGTGGGGTAAGCATCGGGGGTGGCGGTATGTTCTGGGGCTGATGATCATCCTCTTTGCGTGGCTGATCGTCGGTAGTGGTGCCAGCGTACTCGTCGCGTTCGCGCTCGGCGG
>NZ_JACSWB010000110.1 GCF_016888135.1 Leptolyngbya sp. CCY15150 | reverse complement strand
CTTTAGAAGGCGGCAAACTTGAATTGCGAGTCGTTTTCTTGACCCGCTTTTGCTTGAGCTTGTCCACCTCTGAGCGCAACCTTTGCAGCTCCTGCCACAGCCCTCTAATCAGGGCATCCTTTTCGGCGTGGCTGAGTCCATCGAGAGGGGGCAGTTCCTTCATGGCAAAAGCTTATCATCTTCTGTCAAAGTTGGGCTTAGGTCAACCTAGTTGAGCAATTACCTCACCACTGGTGCCACAAGCCCCTAGGGTTAGAGCCAGGCCGAGAGCCACCACGGAAAAGGTCAGGGTTTTCTTAACGGTCATAGCGTTGTTCCTTACTTCAAGAGAAAACATCAGATTATCTAGGGGCAGCACCAAGGCTGCGACCTGAGACTTGGCTTACTGAACCAGCGCAGGATCGTGGGGCTCGGTTTCAATCTCTGGGGGCGACAGGGGGGCCACCACCTTGGGAACCAGATGCCGCCCAAACTGAGCGTATAGGGATGGCAACACCAGCAGCGTCAGCGCCGTTGAGGTGAATAGCCCGCCCAAAACGACCACGGCTAGAGGCTGCAAAATTTCCTTGCCTGCCCCGCTACCAAGTACCAAGGGCACATACCTAGGGCCGAGGTGAGGGCCGTCATTAAAATAGCCACCAGCCGCTCTGAGGAACCTTCAACAATGACCTCCCGCAGCGGCATCCCCTGGGTCAGCTTCGTGTTGTAGTTATCGACTAACAGCAGGCCGTTGCGGGTGGCTACGCCAAACAGGGTGATGAAGCCGACCAGCGACGCCACCGACACTACGCCACCCCCCAGGGCAATGGAGGCAATGCCCCCCACCAGAGCCAAGGGCAGGTTGACCATAATCATCACCACCCCCAGCACCGATTTCACCGCAAAATACATCAGCACGGAGATGACGACGATCGCTAGCCCCCCAAATACCAACAGGTTGCGGCTAGCCCGTTGCTCTGACTCAAACTGCCCGCCGTACTGAATGTAGTACCCCGACGGCAGTGATACAGATGCGCTGACGCGATCGCGAATCGCGTCTACCACTGAGCCCAAATCGCGCCCGGCAACGTTAGCCGACACCACAATTAAGCGAGAGACATTTTCTCGGTTGATGGTGTTTGGCCCGGTGCCGTAGTCAATGCGAGCCACCTGAGCCAGGGGAATTTTTTGACCGACGGGGGTATCAATTAAGAGATTGGCGATCGCCTCCAGGTTATTGCGAGCGTCATCTTTGAGCCAAACCAGCAGATCAAAGAGCTGCTGCTGCTCTAGCACCTGAGAGACCACGCGCCCATTTAGGGCCGTTTCGACAACGCTGGCAATTTGCCCCACGGTGAGACCGTAGCGGGACGCAGCAGGCCGATCAAACTGAATCTGCACTTGGCGGATAGGCACTTGGGGCTCCAGTTGCAGATCCACCAGGCCGTCGATATCGCGAATTGCGGCTTCGACGTCGCTGCCGATGGTGCGGAGCTGGTCGAGGTCGGGGCCGAAGATTTTAATGGCGATCGCGCTTCTCACCCCCGATAGCACCTCATCCATGCGGTGGGTAATAAACCCGCCCACGCTAGGGGCAATGCCGGGAATGCGGGCAAACTCTTCGCGAATGTGCTCGATGGATGCTTCGCGATCGCGCAACCCCTCCTGGCTCAGCTCGATGTCAACGTGACCCAAATTCACCCCACCGGCATCGGCATCCCCCGGTGCTCGCCCCGCCCGCAACTGCACCGTCGTGAAGCGGGGATCATCCTTAAGCGCCTCCTGCATGGCTAGACCCGCTTCGTTAGTGGCCGCCAAGGATGACCCTGGGTACAGCAGCATCGCGTTCACCAGAGAGGGCTCTTGGAATTCTGGCAGAAACACTCGCCCCAAACTCGAAAACACCACTAGAGATGCCACTAGAGATGCCAAGGCAATGGCCAGCACCAGCTTGGCGTGGGCCATGACAAACCGCAAAGCCGGTTGATACAGCCGTTGAGACGCCCTGGTCACCCATGTCTCATCGCTGGGCAGCGGACGGCGGGCCAACAAGATGGCGCACAGGGCTGGGGAAAGCGTCATCGCCACTAAGGTAGAGGCAAAAATCGACACCAGGTAAGCCACCCCCATGGGGGCAAAAATCCGCCCCTCGACCCCCGTCAAACTAAAGATAGGGGCAAACACCACCGCAATAATGACGGTGGAAAAAATAACGCTCACCCGCACCTCTACAGAGGTGTCATAGACCACCTTGAAGGGATGGTCTGGAGTGCCCGCCAACTGGTTTTTGCGCAGCCCGCGATAGGCGTTTTCCATGTCCACAATCGAGTCATCGACCACGGAGCCAATGGCGACCGCTAACCCGCCCAGGGTCATGGTGTTAATGCCCTGGCCAAAGGCATTGAGAATGATCATGCCCACCAAAATCGAGAGCGGAATGGCGCTTAGCGTAATCACCGCCGTGCGCCAGTTCATCAAAAACAGCAGGATAATAATTGAGACGATGATGATGCCGTCGCGCAGAGAACCCAGAACGTTTTCGACCGACGCCTCAATAAAGTTTTCCTGCCGAAAGGTTTCGGTAACGACGACATCCTCGGGCAGCGACGCCTTTAGCTCCTCCATAGCGGCTTCCACGGATCGGGTCACGGAGGGAGTATCGTTGAGGGGCTGCTTGTTCACAACCAGCACCACCGCTCGCTGGCCCCCAACGCTGCCGTCGCCCCGCTGCAGGGCGGCTCCAATTTGAACATCAGCGACATCTTGCAGCGTGACTGGGCGGCCCTCTCGGGCAGCGACCACCGATGCTTGCAGTTGCTCAATCGAGTCGAGCCGTCCTACACCGCGAATAATCAGCTCTTGGTCGGGGGTATTGAGAAATCCACCTGCGGCATTGACGTTAGCTGCCTCGGTCGCCTCGGCCACCTCTTGCAGCGACACATCAAATGCCACCAGTCGGTCTGGATCCACCAACACCTGGTACTGCCGCACGTCGCCGCCGTAGGCAATGACTTGAGAAATACCTGGCACAGCCAGCAGCCGATTGGTGACATCGCGATCCACCAACCGCCTCACTTCCATGAGAGGTGTCGTTTCCGCCGTAAAGGCGTACATCAAAATTGTGCCGATGGGCGACGAAATCGGCGAAATCTGGGGAATGCCAACCCCCTCGGGCAGCTTTTCTTGCACCTGCTGGAGCCGCTCAGTAACCAGCTGTCGAGCCTGATAGACATCGGTACCCCAGCGAAAAATCACTTTGACCACCGAAATGCTGACCGCCGAGGATGACCGCACGGTTTCGACCCCAGGGGTGCCATTGACGGCGCTCTCAATGGGCAGGGTAATCAGCGCTTCCACCTCTTCGGGGGCTAAGCCCGGTGCTTCGGTTTGAATTTCAACCTGGGGAGGCGCAAAGTCTGGAAACACGTCCAAAGGCATTTGGGTGAGGTTGTAAATCCCCAGAAACGTCACCACGATCGCCCCGATGACCACCAGCCACCGCTGGGCGATCGACCACTTTAAAATGTTATCTAGCATCGTTGTCGTTCAAAGCTAAGGGACTCCGGCCACCATCACTAGCGCTGTAGGGTAGGCAATGTTCACCATCAGGAGAGACACTTTCCAGACCGCAGTTACTTGTGCGAGGGCTCTCCCTCTTCCACTAGAGGCGCAGCCAGGGTTGACCCAGCACCATAGCGGGGATGCCCTTGTGCTGAAGGCAAAGCCACCTCGTCGTTGATGGCTAAGGCATAGTTCGGACGCTGTCGCTTGGCCCACCAGATTCCGGCGGCAAAGGTGGTGACGGCGATCGCCCCACTGCCCAATCCCATCGCCCACCAGGGAATGCCCGCAGTTGCAACGGCCTCAACGGGGGCTGCAGTTTCCTCTGCTGCCTCAGTTCCCCCACCCCGCAACGACTGGGCGTAGAGTTGATTGGCCCGCTGGGTGACGACTTCATCGCCCTCAAACAGACCATTGAGCACTTCGACCTGATCGCCCGCTGTTCTCCCCAGGGCGACATCTACGGGTTCGAAGGCATTGCCATTGCGCACAAACACCAGCGGTTGACCGTTGGCTTCTACCACCGCTGATTGGGGAATCGACATGACAGCCTCTGGTGTACTCTCGGTGAGCACCTCCAAGGACGCAAACATACCGGGTTTGAGCGTACCATCGGCATTGTCTAGCTCTGCTTGCATAGGTACAACCCGAGTTTCGCCATCGACCACCGAACCAACCGTGGTAATTTGCCCCGCAAAAATTTGATCGGGCAGGCTAGAAACCGTGATCCGTACCCGTTGCCCAGGGGATACCTGGGACAGGTCTTTTTCATAAATATTGGCGGTGGCCAACACAGTGCGGTTGTCCACAATGGTCATCAACACCGCGCCTGCATCCTGGGCTGATTGCCCCAGGGTAACGTTGCGGTCGGCAATGGTGCCTGCAATGGGCGCTCTAATCACGATCGTGCCGTCTGGGTTAGGCGTGGCCCCAAGCTGCTGCAACCGGGTTTGGTAGGTCTCTGTGCTGAGCTGAGCACGAGATTGCGCCACATTCAAGGCAGTCTGCGATCGCTCCACTTCGGTACGAGCATTCAGGACATCTAGCTGACTCTCCACCTCGGTCAATACCCGCCTAGCCTCCGCCAATCCAGCCTCTGACTCCAGGAGCTCCCGACGGGCGATCGCTCCTTGCTCAGCTAGCTCTAGGTCGCGATCGTACTGTTCTTGAGCTACCCGCAGATCGGTCTGGGCTCCCTCAATAGCCCTGAGGGCAATCTGCTGCTGTTGCTCGTAGGTCTGCTGGGCGAGTTGCACATTGGCCTCGGCCTGCTGCACGTCTCCTTGCCGCTCAGCAAAATTTTCCAGGGCAGTCACCCGCAACTCGGCCAGCTCTCCACTGGTGATGACCGCAAGCGCCTGGTCTGCTTCCACCCGCTGCCCCGGTTCCACCAGCAGCTGAGTCACCGTACCGCCGACTGGGTTGGTCACCGATACTTGCCGCCCCGGTGAGGCTTCGATTTGCCCCGTCGCCTTGACCCCAAACGTCAAAACCTGCAGTTTTACCGGCTCTACGATCAGACCAATGCGGTCAGCCACCTCTGCATCAACGTCAACACCCGTTGGGTGTGCGCCGGCCTCACCTCCCTGAAACTCATCGCCATGGCCAGCATGGGCTAAGACCTTGCCAACCGGAGCTAGCAGGAGGATTAGCAAAGCAAGCCGAGGGAGCGATCGCCCTCTGGCCATAACACACAAGCGATCGGAGATAGCTGTCATAGACGTGCCCTTGAACCACTCAATTACAGTCTTTGGAGAAAAATGCCCTTAGCTTCCCAAACATCCCACAGAAAAATGAAATCAGGATGAAATTCGGCAATGAGTCACGGTCATAGGAGCAGCTTCATGTAGGGTCACCTCGATATATCGTTTGGCCATCGTTCAGGAAATATCCAAGCAAACAAGCCCCAGAGTCTTTCTGAGGCCTGTCGAATTCTATTTGCTAAGGAAATTACTGGCCATACCAGTCTCTTCGCCACTGTTCCATCTGATCAATTTCAACCTGTTGGGTCGCCAAAATATCTTGGGCGAGTTGCTGAATGTCTGGACGGCTGCTTTTCTCTAAAGCATCCTGGGCCATAGCTAGTGCTCCTTCATGATGAGGGATCATGCCATTGATAAAACGTAGGTCAAACTCATCATCGGCAGCACCCAAGTCACCACTCATCATCATGGCAGCTTGCATATCAGACGTCATAGCCATGGAATGTCCCATGGCTGCGTGATACATTACGGGCTCATCGCTTGCATCTGGGTACCACGCTTGTCGCCACTGCTGCATGCGGTCAATTTCAACCTGCTGAGCAGCAATAATTTCCTCTGCCAATTGCTTTATTTCATCCCGCTGGGAATTTTGTAGAGCTGATTCTGCCATAACGACTGCACCTTGGTGATGCAAAATCATGCCGTCAATAAATCGTAAGTCGAACTCTGCATCACTCGGGCCGAGATCCATCATCATGGAGTGGTCGGCCATGGGTTCATCTCCCATAGGCATAGTCGTAGAGTCTGATGCTTTAGGTGCTGAAGCTGACGTGCTGCATGCACTCACGATGACAGGTAAGGACACCAGTCCACCTACTACTATCCATGAAGCCAATTTTTTTCTCAGAGTCATCGGATGTCAAACCTTTTTTTCACTATAAAGACGGTTTCTCGCTTTCAAACGCGCTGACCAGACCAGCAAAACTATCAGGTTTCAGTTTGCCACCCAAAGATGAAATGCGAATGAAATGGAACAGGACTAAACGCTCGGCAGATAAAAATCTTGGCACGAGAGTTGTCCAGGGCTAGAACGACGATACATGGCACAGATGGATGCAAGGGTATGATTAGCTAGTTACTAGACCTCATCAGCAATGAGTTGCTCGACATACAAATAGATATAGTGGCTATAAGATCGATCGGTTTCGGGCTAAGAATTGATGGCTTTTCCCAGTTCCGATTCAGTTTACTACTTAAGGTTATAGAACCGAATGAGCCTGACGTTCTCAGCAATTAACCTAGCTTCTTCCTGGGAAGATACTGGATGTGTTGATGTTGAGGGTAGATAGGCTTTCCATTAGCGGTAGATAAAACCGCAGCGATCGCCCCCCAAACAAACACGGGCAAACCCGTCGGAAAAGGAATAGACGTCGCCATAGCTAGGACGAATAGCCCAACGACCTTGGCGATCGATGAATCCCCAACGGCCTCCAAACCCTCGCTCATCTGCATCCACCCGGACTGCTGCCACCCCCAGCCGAAACTCCAACGCACTATCGAATTTCGGTTGGACGACCCATTCCCCCGTTTTATTGATGTAGCCAGATTTATAGTTGGATTCGACACCAGCAATGCCGTCCGAAAAAGCCAATGTCCAAAAGAAACGAGGAGCAATCCGCCAAGCGCCTGTGGTGTCGATGTAGCCCCAGCCTTTTTCGGTTTCAACAGCCGCCAGCCCTTCGGCGAATGACCATGCTAAGCGGTATTGGGGCGGGATCACCCAGTTCCCAGTGCGATCGAGAAAGCCCCAACGGTCACCATCCTGGGCTGCGGCAACGCCTTCTTGAAAGGAGCGTATATTCATGAATTGGGGGGAGACGATCCATTGCCCAGTGCGATCAATGATGCCCCAGCGATCGCCCACCAACACCGCTGCACGGTCATCTACAAAACCATCTGCGGCATCAAATTGAGGCAGAATCACCCATCGTCCATCCCGGTTGATATAGCCCCAGCGGTCATTATGCCGCACCGAGGCCATGCCCTGCTGAAACTGGTAGTCGGCCATGGCCCGGATGGGTTGTGGCCCTGGCAGCGGCTTGCGCTGGAACTGGGGTTCAATCACCATCTCACCGGACGGGTCGATAAACCCATACAGCCCCTCTTTCATAACGGCTGCCAACCCTTCCGAAAAGTCCTGTGCCAGATCAAACTCCGCCGGAATCACTAGATTCCCTTGGTGGTTGATGTAGCCATAGCCCTGATGGAACACTGGCTCGACTTGGGCTAATCCTTCGCGGAAGCTATGGGCGGAATAAAACCAGCGATCGCCCAACAGTTGCCCAGTCTGAGGCGTAATGTCTTTAGCGCGGATGGGATAGCGATCGCACCCTACAGCCCCCAACATCATGCACCCTAGCAGAACCATCCCCCCCAGGCTCAACCCCCACCGTCGAATCCAACGCCGCCCTCGCTTCGCAGCCATGCCAGTCCTGTCTACTCCAACATCTACAATTCGAAATTTAAACTTCAAAAAGCCTCACGGAAGATGGGTCGATAGCCTTTCAAGGGCTTATGGACTCTCTGTCTCCCTTGAAACATGAATGTCAGATATTGATTGATGCGAAGCCAGCTAACGTTTGCGCTCACCGGACTCAGATAGCCTTTGCAACTTATCAACCCTATCGAAGCGTTCCGGGCGCGGTTGTTAGGCGGCTGGCTACTTCTGAACGGCTGTGAACCCTCCATCAACAACTAGATTATGCCCCGTTACAAACGCAGCCCCATCTGAACAAAGCCAAACTACTGCCTCAGCAATATCTTCTGGCACCCCGATTCGCTGTAGTGGAATTCCAGCAGCGACTTGATCAAGCATTTCAGGGGGGGCTTCTGCCCATAAGTCAGTTTTCACAGCACCGGGGCTAACGGTATTAATCCGAATTCGATCAGCAGAATATTCAGCCGCCGCTGCACGAGAAAGGGCGATTACTCCTGCCTTTGCTGCGCCATAAGCTCCATAATTTGCGACGCCAAGCAGTGCGCCTTGAGACGACGTGTTGACGATCGCACCTCCTCCTAACTGCTGCATGACAGGAATTTCGTACTTCATCGATAACCAAACCGACTTGAGATTCGCATTAATCTCAAAATCCCAATCTGCCTCTGACAGGTCAGCAAGTTTGCCAGAGCTTCCAGACCCAGCATTGTTAAATGCATAGTCAAGCCGACCGTAGGTTTCAACTGTCTTCTTAACCATTGTTTCAATATCAGAGGCCTTTGTGACATCTGCTTGAACAAACACTGCTTTGCCACCTACGTCTGTGATGAGTCCAACGGTTTCTTCTCCCTTGTCTGCGCGGCGAGCTACGACCACCACACTCGCCCCAGCCTTGCCGAATGAAATCGCAGTTGCACGACCAATACCAGAACTTGCACCCGTCACAATTGCGACTTTACCAGCCATTGAACTCATGCTTTGCACTCCTGGTCACAGCACTTTGAAATTATCCTACAAATTCTAGCTCAGCTAGCTTTTGCACTTGTAGATGACGTTCGGGTGTATCCCACTTTTGTAGCCCTCACCCTAAATCCCTCTCCCAAGTCGGGCGAGGGACTTTGAATCTAGCTCCCCTTCTCCCGTTTTTGGGAGAA
>NZ_JACSWB010000109.1 GCF_016888135.1 Leptolyngbya sp. CCY15150 | reverse complement strand
TCGATTGTTTTGGAAATCGGTAACGCGGTCGAAGCCATCGTTTTGGCGAATGACAATTAGGTCAAGCCCTTGTCCGGTGGTAATGAGGTCGTTACCGTTGCCGCCATCGATGCGATCGTTGCCTGTGCCGCCAATCAGGATGTCGCGGTCACTGCCTCCTTGAAGTGAGTCGTTACCAGCTCCACCGTCAAGGCGATCGCTTCCTGGACCACCGACTAAGATATCGTCACCATCTCCCCCCAAGAGGCGATCGTTACCGTCTTGACCCAAGAGGCGATCGTTGCCACCTTTGCCACGAACAACGTCATCCCCTGCTAAGGCCCGAATGGTATCGGCATCTACAGTTCCACTGAGGACATCGTCAAACGGGCTAGGAATGCTAGTATCACGACGCCCAAATACCACATAGCTGGAGCCGGAAAGTGGTTCGTCGTTGTTGTTGGCACTGGGTGCACCAATAATCAGGTCGTCAACGCCATCGCCATTGATATCTCCGGCACCGCTCACCGAAAAACCAGAAATACTAAATTCCGCTGCGCCATCGAGGCGAAAGCCGTTGCTGCCATCCAGGCTAGAAAGATTTAGGGTGGAACTAAAGCCATTCGCTT
Organism: Leptolyngbya sp. CCY15150; assembly: GCF_016888135.1. NCBI lineage: Bacteria > Bacillati > Cyanobacteriota > Cyanophyceae > Leptolyngbyales > Leptolyngbyaceae > Leptolyngbya > Leptolyngbya sp. CCY15150. The sequence continues at coordinate 1,492 of NZ_JACSWB010000109.1, read as the reverse complement.
TACCAAACACCACATAGCTAGAGCCGGAATCGGTGCCGTTGTTGTCGGCACGGCTTGCGCCAATGATCAGGTCATCAAAGCCATCACCATTGACATCTCCCGCACTGCTTACTGACAACCCAAAACCCTCACCAGTCCCAGCCCCATCGATACGAAAGCCAGTGTTGCCATCGAGGTCGGAGAGGTTCTGTGTCGCACTAAAGCCACTGGCTTTGCCAAACACCACATAGGTAGAGCCGGTATCGGCATCGTTGTTGTCGGCAAAGGGTGCGCCAATAATCAGGTCATCAAAGCCATCGCCATTGATATCCCCAGCACTGCTCACCGAATAACCAGAACGGTCATCTGCTGCGGTACCATCGAGGCGAAAGCCGTTGTTACCATCGAGGTCGGAGAGGTTCTGCGTTGCACTAAAGCCACTGGCTTTGCCAAACACCACATAGGTGGAGCCAGACAAGCTGCCGTTGGGGCTAGCTGCAAATGCCCCAATAATCAGGTCATCAAAGTTATCGCCATTGACATCCCCCGCACTGCTCACTGACCAACCGGAGTTGTCTAATTCCGTTGTGCCATCAAGGCGAAAGCCATTGCTGCCATTAAGAGTGGATAGGTTCTGCGTCGCATTAAAGCCACTCGCCTTGCCAAACACCACATAGCTAGAGCCAGAACGCTGACCGTTAGGATCGGCACCGCGTGCCCCAATAATCAGGTCATCAAAGCCATCACCATTGATATCCCCGGCACTGCTTACCGACCGACCGGAAAAGTCATCTGCCGCCACGCCGTCGAGGCGAAAGCCAGTGCTCCCATCCAAACTAGAGAGGTTCAGGGTGGCAGCCCCGCCAGCGCGCCCAAAGACCACATAGCTAGAGCCGGACTGGGCGGCGGTGGGGTCGGCAAGGTATGCCCCAACAATCAGGTCATCAAAGCCATCACCATTGACATCTCCCGCACTGCTCACCGAAAAACCGGAAAAGTCATATTCGGCTGCGCCATCAAGGCGAAAGCCATTGCTGCCATTGAGAGTGGAAAGGTTCTGCGTTGCATTAAAGTCACTCGCCTTGCCAAACACCACGTAGCTGGAGCCGGACTGGGTGCCGTTGGGGCTGGCACCGCGGGCCCCAATAATCAGGTCGTCAAAGCCATCACCATTGACATCCCCGGCGCTGCTGACTGACCGACCGGAAAGGTCATATTCGGCTGCGCCATCAAGGCGAAAGCCAGTGTTGCCATCGAGGGTGGAGAGGTTCAAAACAGGGTCAAAACTCATGGGTTTAGATTCCTTAAATGGGGTGTACTGTGCATCCATCCCGATACTCTGAAGCTGAGAGGTTGTCTGAGCATGGACGATCAGAGGATGGATGGTATTGAAGCGATCGCCCTTGTTTACCTAAAGGCGATCGCTTCAGCGTCAGATAACTTACACAAAATCCGCCCGAGTTATGGCGGCAGCGTTGGTGTTGTCTAATCGCACTAGGTTGGTAGCACCCAC
>NZ_JACSWB010000108.1 GCF_016888135.1 Leptolyngbya sp. CCY15150 | reverse complement strand
AAGTCGGGCGAGGGACTTTGAATCTAGCTCCCCTTCTCCCGTTTTTGGGAGAAGGGGTTGGGGGATGAGGGTCAACTTGCGAAACTGGGATGCTCCCTGACGTTCAGACATTGTCTTTACCAAGAATCGAGGCTGTCTAACGTTCCCAACCACCCGCCGCCGACAGCCTCAAAGTCTAACCGATAACCTCTCGGCGAATGATACCAGTCCAACATCTCTAGCCGTTGCCTAGTCGTGGCAATTTGGCTCATGATCTTCCAGATTCCATTAGCCCTGGAAAGTATTTCCCAAACCGTAAGCGGGAAACCCAAGATGGTTATTATCCAGGGAAAACTCCAGCCCTTAAGTCAGGCTAGCGCCATCGACTGCCCTTGAGAAGAGGTACCCCTGCCCATATTCACAGCCCATCTCCTGCAGAATATCGAGCTGTTGGGAGGTTTCGATGCCCTCGGCGGTAACAGCCATGCCCAGGGTATGGCAAAGACCGATCATGGCGCGTACAATTTCTAGCTGTTCGGGGTTAGTATCAATGTCTTGCACAAAGGAACGATCGATTTTGACGATATCGATCGGGAACTGGTGGAGATAGCTAAACGACGAATAGCCGGTGCCAAAATCATCTAGGCAGATTTGGACATTGAGCTGCTTAAGCCGCTTGATTATGGCGGTTGCCTCTTTGGCGTTTTCAATCAACACGCTTTCGGTAATTTCTAGCTTTAAATAGTGGCCGCTCAGCCCCGTGTCTTGCAAGATACCGGCAACGGTATCTACCAAATTTTTTTGGGCAAAGTGTTTGCTCGACAGGTTGACGTTGATGGACATCGTCAGGGGTGGAATGGGGCGGTTGACTTGCACCAGGCGACCCTCGGCCCAAACCCAGTTCCCAAGCCCTCGCTGTTGCCAGGTTTGCATCTGTAGGCAGGCTTGGCGCAACACCCATTGGTCGATGGTGGTGATGATCCCTATCTCTTCAGCCAGGTGAATGAACTGGTCAGGATGTACCATCGTTCCGCTGGGCTTTTGCCAGCGCACTAGGGCTTCGAGGCTAGTGACCTCGTGGGTGGCCAGCGAGACAATGGGCTGGTAATGCACCTGGAGTTCGTTGTGGGTAATGGCATAGCGCAGGTCATGCTCGCGCTCCATCATCTCTCGGGCCTGAATGTGCATGACCGTATCGAACAATTCGTAGTCGCCCCGCCCCCGCGCCTTGACCCGGTACATGGCGATATCGGCATTACGCAGTAGATCGGCGGGCTCTTCGTAGGGGATTGAACTCATCACAATGCCAATGCTGGCTGTGACTACGAGCTCGCGATCGCTCATGGTGAAGGGCTTTTTTAGTTCGTCTAAGATGCGCTCAGCGGTGCGGCAGGACATAGTCACATCGGTCACATCGTCTAGCAGGATGGCAAATTCGTCGCCACCAATGCGGGCCACGGTATCCATAGCGCGCAGACAGGTCTGCAATCGTTGGGCCACGTCGATCAGGAGCTGATCGCCGAGCAGGTGCCCAAGGGTGTCGTTGATGGTTTTGAAGCGATCGAGATCGAGCAGCATGACCACGAAGCTAACAGCAGGCGATCGCTGGTGTCGATCGATCGCCTGCTGCAGACGGTCTAAAAACAGGGTGCGGTTGGGCAACTGGGTGAGGTCATCGTGTAGAGCGATGTGCGCGAGATGCGCTTCCATGCGGCGCTGTTCGGTGCTGTCGCGCACCACCATAACTGCACCCTCGGCCCGGCCTCGGTCGTTGTAGATGGGGGCACTACTGTCTACGACGGGGGTTTCGGTTCCCATTCTAGCGCGCAGCAGCACGAGCTCTTGTCGAGATACGACCCTATCTTCTTCTAGGGATTTTAGCAGCGGGTTGTCGATCAGCTTGCGGGTGACCTCGTCAATAAAATGAAACACCTCGGCGGGCGATCGCCCCACGGCCTCGGCTTGCGACCAGCCGGTGAGAGCCTCGGCCACCGGGTTGATAAACTTAATCAGGCCATTGGTGTCGCTGGCGGCGATGCCTTCGCTGATGCTGTTGAGCACGGCAAGCAGCCAGCGGCGATTTTCTTTAATGGTTTGATCGAGCTGGTGTTTATAGATGGCAATTTCAATATTGGCGCTCAGCTCTCGGGCCTCAAAGGGTTTGAGAATGTAGCCAAAGGGGGTAGTCAGGCTGGCCCGTTTAAGGGTTTCTTCATCGGCGTAGGCGGTCAAATAAATAATTGGAATATCCAGGGTTTTAGTGATTTCAGTAGCGGCATCAATGCCGTCTAGAGACTCATTCAGGTGAATATCCATCAAGATCAGATCGGGGCGCAGCGCCAGGGCGGTTTGAATAGCCGCCTCGCCCGAAGTGACAATCTCAGGCACACCGTAGCCTAGCTCAATCAGGGTCGCCTGGAGATCCATGGCAATTACAACTTCATCTTCTACGACCAGAATGGTCTTTTTTTCCATAGGAACCTACACAGGAAAGGTGATGTGAAAGGCAGAGCCGACGGGTTGGGGCGAAACGACGACACTCCCTTTAATCTGTTTAGATAGATTTTGCACCAGACTCAGCCCCAAAGACGACATATGCTGCAAATCAAAGTCGTCGGGTAGGCCCACCCCGTTGTCTTGTACCCGCAGAGAAATTTGGTGCTCGGGGCTCACCGATAAGAGGATGGCAATTTCGCCAGATCTCCCGCCAGGAAAGGCGTATTTAAGCGAATTGGACATCAGCTCGGTGAGCATGAGGCCGCAGGGCAGGGCAGTTTCAATGTCTAAACTATAGGGTTCAATCTCTAGCCGCAGGGTGATGTGGTGGCCGCTAGCGCGATAGGTTTCGAGCAGGCTATAGGCCAGACTTTGGATGTAGTCGGCCAGATCGATGCGGGCTAAGTCTGGGGATTTGTAGAGCTTTTCGTGCACTAGGGCCATGGCCCTGATCCGGCTTTGGCTATCGCGCAGTACCGATAGAGCCGCCGGGTCAGACACGTTGCGAGACTGGAGGTTGAGCAGGCTGTAGATCACTTGGAGATTATTTTTGACGCGGTGATAGATCTCTTTGAGCAGCAGCTCTTTTTCTTTGAGCGAAGCCTGAAGCTTGGCCTCAGACTCTTTGCGATCGCTAATGTCTTGCTGCACGGCCACCATGACTGTGCCATATTCCGCGTGAGCAAAGATTGTGGTGGTGGCACTACACCAAAATGGCGTGCCGTCTTTTTTGACGTTGTACACCTCGTAGGTGACCTCTTGGTTGTCTAAAACTGCCCGACGAATGACTTGGTTGACGGCTTCAGCACTGACGGTGTCGGTGGCATAATTGACAACCGACACATGTTGCCCATCTAGCTCACCGGGTTCGTAGCCAAACATTTGCTCAAACTTGCGGTTGGCATAGGCAATGATGCCATTGTCGGCCCTGACCACGCAAACACCCTCGGCCATGTTGCGGGTAATGACCGCCTGAAATTCTTGAATTTGCTCGGCCTTTTTGCGATCGCTAATGTCAATAATCACCCCTAACATGCGAATCGGCTGTTGGTCTGCGTCATACAGGCCGCGCCCTCGGCCCACCAGCCACCGCAGGGTACCGTCGGGGTGAAACACCCGGTACTCGGTTTCGTAATCGGTGTGCTGGTGTAGAGCATCTTGCAGAGCCTGCTCCACACGAGCTAAATCATCGGGGTGAATGGCGCTGCGCCAGCTTTGGTAGGGATCGGCAGTGGTGGGAGGGTCGAGGCCCAGCAGCTTAAAGTGGTTGTCATTCCAGATCACGGTATCCTGACGAAGATCCCAGTCCCAGGTGCCAATGTGGGTAAAGTCAATGGTGAGCCGCAGTTGTTCTTCGCGGCGGGACAGGATCTCCTCAGCCTGCTTGCGATCGGTAATGTCTTCGACAATGTACGAAAACTGCGATCGCCCGCTGGAGCTTACCGCAATCGGGCAGACGCTCCCCGACAGCCAACGCCCCCCCTCAAGCTCGCTCTGATGGTACTCAAACCGCACCGGGGCCTGGGTGCGCTCGGCCTCGCGGTAGTAAGTGATCCAGCGCTCGATGGTGGCTGCAGGCACCCCCAAGTCGCTAGACAACCGATGTCGCATGGCCTGGGAAGTGGTGCCAAAAAACTCGGCAGCGGCCCCATTGTCAGACAGGTGCAAAATATCGCTGTGGTGCAGCTCGACAATGCCCATGGGCATAGGGGCACTGTCAAAAAAGCTGCGCAGGGTTGATTCACTCTGCTGCAAATCATCATTGAGCCGGCGCAGCTCGGTGGTGCGCTCGTCCACCCGCTGCTCAAGCTCGGCCTTAGCCTGACGTAGGTCTACTAGAGCCCGTTGACGCTCAACTTCAAGGCGTTTGCGCTCGGTCACCTCTTCGCAGACAGTGCTGATGCCAATGATGCGATCGCCATCTTTGAGGGGCCAGAAACTCTCGACCCAGGTACGCTGCACCCCGGGCTGAGCCGGGGTATCGCCGCTGATTTCTATGTTCAGCAGCGGTTCACCCGTTTCTAAAATCGGGCGCAGCATCGCTTCGGCCTGGTCAGCCAAGTTGGGCAACAGCTCTCGAATAGTGCGGCCCAGATGCGCCTCTATCGATAGCCCATTCATTTCCGCCAACTTTTGGTTAACTCGCACAAAGCGCAGCTCCCGATCTAGCACGTTGAGGCCAATGGGGGCCGACTGATAGATGGTTTCAATCTCGACCAACTGCTCCTGCAACTGCTCCTGTTGCGACTTTAGACTGGCCTCAAAGCGTTGACGAGCGCTAATATCAGTCAACAGCACCACCGCCCCGAGCCGTTGGTTGTCTACATCCGCCAGGGGGTGAGCGCTGAGAATGAAACTTAAGTGCTGCCCCTGCGGAGCTTGTAGCTCGACCTCAAGCCCTTGAATGCGATCGCCCCCCAGGATAGTGGCAAGCGCAAAGGGAGCCTGAGCCCCCGCGCCAGGTTCAACCGGGGTAGTGTCTTGGTCCTCTGGGGACATCGATGGAGCCGCAGCAGGCACAAGGCCCAATCGATCAAAGGGTTGCCCGAGCAGTTTTTGCCCCCAGAGTTCACAGGCCACCTGACTCGCCCGAATAATGATGCCATCCGCATCGCAGACTAGGATAGCCTCACCCGCCTGCTCTAGGATGAACCGAGATAGCCGCTCCGCCGCCAAGGTCTCTTCGTGACGTTTTTGTTGGGTGAGGTCGGTAATGACCAGACAGGTCATCAACGTTTCATTCATGTTGAGTGAGCTGATCGTAATATAGACCGGAATTTCAACGGCACTGGAGGAAATCAGAAATAGCTCCAGGGTATCGTTTTCCTTCTGGGCCGCTGCTCCGGTTCGCGATTGAAACAGCAGGCTGTCTTGCAGCGATAGAAACTGCTGAAAATGAGCGCCGATCAGTTGCTCTAGGGGCCGCTCTAACAAATCGGCCAGGCTTTGATTGCCGTATAAGATCAACCCTTCAGCCGATAAAATAGCTGCGCCCTGCTGCATTTCTTCGACCAACAGCCGATAGGATTGGTCAGCGGTTTGCAGGGTAAAAATGCGGGGCCCGTCTGGGGTTGAAACCACTAGCGCATCGACTTCGCCACTCTGGATCGCGCGCAGAGTATCTTCGCTGGCGGTCAGGCGATCGCGTAGGGACTGAATTTCGGCTAACAGCTCGGCTTTGGTTTTATCACTATCTCGTTCATTGCCCATAGGTTAACCCACAGAACGTGTTTTAGTTGGGGTGATGACAGGCTTAGCCCTTCCCATTTTAGTTGAGGTGATGGCAGGCTTAGCCCTTCCCCAATCGTCACTCCTTCGGGATCAGGTCTAAGCCCTTCAAGACTTTTTCGGTGTCAGACAGGTCGCCCACAATGTGTCGCAGGGGCAATGGCAACTGTTTGACCAGCGTGGGAATCGCCACGATATTATCGGCTCCGAGTGCCGACGGTGCCTGGTAGATATCAATGACCTCTAGCTCATAGCGCCCTTGCAAATGGGTTTCACAAAGAGATTTGAGCCGTTCTAGGGCCTGAATCGATCGCGGGGTAGCACCAGCCACAAACAACCGCAGGAGGTAGTGTTGCTGTTCATCATGGGCGATCGCCTGCTCAAAACTAGCCGTTAGGGCGGCGCTTTCTTCGGGCAACACAGCCTGGTCTGGGAGCAGCTTGTTCATGGGGTCTTGGGGCAAGTCATTTACCATAACATTCACGTTGAGTGGTCACGTTTAAGGGTTGCTACTATCCATAGCTGCTTTGTTTCCTCCTGACCGAATGTCAAGCCCCACAATGACTTTCTCTTGGTTAGATAAATCGCCAATAATTTGCCGAATTGGGGGAGGCAGTCGCCGCACTAGGGTAGGAATCGCCAAAATTTTGTCTTGCTGAGCCAGCTCTGGGTGCTGCAAGAGATCAACAATTTCAATGCGGTACTGATTTGGCATATATTCCTCACACAGCCGCTTTAAATTGGCAAAGGCCGTCACCGATTTGGGGGTTTGCCCAGCGACATACAGGCGCAGTTGCCAGAGTTCGGGTTCCGCCTGGTTCGGTTGGTTCGCTTGCGTCATGGTAGGGGTTCTCATAGTTTCAGTAGGGTCAGCAGAGGGTTGAAACGCAACGGGTAAGGCTAGTCAGCCTGACGCAGCTGGGCGATGGTCGCTTGGTCGCGCTGCGCCCCGGCTTCGTAGAGGCGCTCTTCTTCTAAAAGGTGGTCAACCTCAGCGGTTTCCGCCTCTATCTGGAGCTGGAGCATAGCCAGCTGAGCCTGAGTGGCTTGGCGCTGTTGTTCGAGCTGTCGCCGCCGCGCGGCCACCTGCTGCTGCCGCTCGACCCGCGCTTTGTCGTCGGCGACCTCTTGGATAGCCCGCGCCGTGCCCACCAAAACCTGCCCCTGTCCCAAATAGACGCTCACCAGCTCAATACCCTGGCTGGTAAGGCGAAACTCACGCACCTGGTTAGAGTGGCCCATACCGCGAGATTTAAGCACCTGCAGCAGCCGATTGCGTTCCCCATTGTGCTCAACCGAGCGCACCTCCAGCCAGGTATCCATCAGCGATGAGATGCCAATCTCGGTATGCTCTAGCGGCATATCGGCAGCGATCAAATTGGTCATGACTACAGTAATTTGCCGCGCCTTGAGGTGATCAATCAGCCGCATAAAGAACGATTTGGTTTGCAGCAGGCTGCCGGTCGACGTCAGATTGCTAATGGGGTCAATCACCACGGTGGTAGGTTGCCAGGTGCTGAGCCAGCGATGAATCTGCACTAGGTGCTGCTCTAGGCTATGGTTGGTGGGTCGCAGGGCTTGAATGTGCAGCAAATCCTGCTGGATATAGGGGTCTAGATCTAACCCCACCGATCGCATATTGCGCAAAATTTGCTGGGGTGCTTCTTCAAAGGCGATATAGAGACAGCGATCGCCCCGCTGACAGGTGGCGGCGGCAAAATGTGCGGCAAGGGTGCTCTTGCCGGTGCCCGCCATGCCGGTCATTAAGACGCTGCTGCCGCGATAGTAGCCCTTGCCACCCAGCATGGTGTCGAGCTGGGCAATGCCGGTGGGAATGCGATCGCTAGACACCGCATGGTTGAGCCCCACCGAGGTAATCGGCAGCACAGACAGACCATCTTGATCAATCAGAAATGGATATTCGTTGCTGCCGTGGTGCGAGCCGCGATATTTGATAATTTGCAGCCGTCGGGTCGAGAGTTCTTCGTGGGTGCGCTGGTCGAGGCGAATCACGCAGTCAGAGACATATTCTTCGAGCCCCTGACGGGTGAGGCTGCTCTCGCCCCGCTCGCCCGTGATAATGGCCGTCACCCCTTTGGCCTTGAGCCAGTGAAACAGACGACGCAGCTCGGCCCGCACAATAGTTACATTGGACAGCCCCGCAAACAGCACCTCAATGGTGTCGAGCACAACCCGCTTAGCTCCAATGCGATCGATCGCTAGGCCGAGGCGAATAAAAATGCCCTCTAGATCGTAGTCGCCGGTTTCTTGAATTTCGCTGGGGTCAATGTAAAAACAGTCAATGGCGATCTGGTTATCAGCTATCAGTTGATTGATATCCCACCCCAGAGAGGCCACATTTTGAGCCAGCTCCTCAGCCGTTTCCTCAAAGGCGATAAATACCCCCGGCTCACCGTACTGGGTTGCGCCCCGCACCAAAAACTCCATGGCCAGCAGCGTTTTGCCACAGCCCGCCGAGCCACACACCAAGGTAGGGCGGCCCTGAGGCAACCCCCCATCGGTAATCTCGTCGAGCCCCTGAATGCCGGTTGGGCATTTGGCTAGCTGCACATATTGCGGTGCGATCGCGCTATAGGTTTGAATCATACATAAACCTAATCTCTAGCCGAATCAATAAACGAATGATAGATTGTAAACCCCCTGGGCTCTTGTCCTTTATTAAGGAATGCATCGAATCATGAATAAACAACAATAAAAACGAGATTTAAGCTCTAGAGCTGCAACCAAAATTAAGTAAACAAATAATACAAGACTGATCTATGCCAGAGGAATAGCTGAAAGCTTTGCCCTGTAAAAATTATAGCAATTTTAAGTCGTAAACCTAAGGTTCTAGGTAGCGAATGACGGGGTTCTATGGCAAACCATACAAACGGACATGAAACCCCATTTTCTTACCTGGAATTTAGGCGGTGATTCCGAAGATTGGGTGGATGAAAGAGACCTGTCCTATCCCATCATGGCGATCGATAGTCGGAACCTGCCCTTTAGTGACCATGACCTCCAATTTTTTGTTGGGCGGTATCACTAGCGGATCAGTTGCTCGATAACGTGCGTACATCTCTCATCTAAGCAACATCCACTCGAACATGCTCAGCAATACGTCGAAGATGCTTGCCAAAGATGATGGAACAGGCATCTGCCGTCCCACTAATAGACGATTCCCTAACCATCGCGTTAGCTATGATGGGTCTACACAATAGGGATAAGTCGAAGATGCCGCAGAAAGTGGTTCGGTGTCAGCAATGTGGGGAAGTGATTAGCGATCGCCGCAACCTTGTCGTTGTGGGGCGCGGGCTGCATCCGCTTCATTATCAGTGTGCAGCCGCCTATGCTGGGCAGTTTCCCTGGTATCGCAAACCGGGTTGGCCCATTAATCGGTGGTGGTCATTTTTATTGTTTAACAGCTTACTACTAGCGCTGATTGGGGTCATTCACGGATTGATTTTGCCGCTGTCTACATCTCAGTGGGATAATTTTTGGAAAATAATGATGGTCATGAATGTTGGACTGCTTGCGGCTCGACTCACCAGCTACTTTAGCCTAGAGCGTCATGTGCCGTATTCATCCCGCTATCGCCGATCCTCTAAATAGTTGTGCGTTAGGAATGAGCCAGATCATGCAAAAGTTCTCCAATTGAGGGCAACTTGACTTATCCAAACTTTTGGCCACAATAGAGCGATCGCTCTATTATTCTAATCAACCGACCTTAATTTCCAGAGATACTGTGAATATTAGAGCATGGGCGATTACGCTAGGTTCTGTTTGAAAGCTATGACCACAGCATGATAGAAGCTAGAGTCAGCATAGCGAGATAATTCTCAGCCTTCTTCTCGTAGCGGGTTGCAATGCAAGGAATTTATCGCCCAGAACGGTTTAGAGATCCTGGTTGCAGTATTCTAGCCATTCTGATCATATGCGACCGTACATAAGTCATATCCAAGTCATACCGTCCTTGCCACAACTCAAACCTGTACGCCGATCGCCCCCTGCAACGATAGAACTATCGGAACTGCACCGCCGCCACAAGGCCATTCCTAGATTGGAGGCAATAGGGCAGTTCTGACGATCGCTTTCAATGAGGTGAGGACAAATCAAATGACGACCATTTATGTGGCGCAACCCGAGACTGAGCTAAGGGTGCGATCGCCCTCTGGCAGAACAATCACCCTGTAGGTTAGGGCATTTCCTTGTTTAGACGCCCAGCTCAGCAAGACGTCTAAACGATGATTGAGTTTTACTTTTCCTTCCCTTGAGATAGATCGTTCCGTTAGGGATCGCTAGGGATTGGTTGACGGCTGGGCAGACAAGGCACCGTTGGGATCGAGGGGATTAAACGACCAGACCGCCAAAATGGTGGACACTCCACCACTGCTGGCCGGCGCAAGGTTGAGATAAAAGAAGAGTTCACCGTCTTCGGTTTTGAGTGCGTACAGATCACCGCCGCCATAACCGGGTTCAACCGGTTCAAAGGTAATGCCAGCTTGCTGATACCGGCTCTCTAGCGCCTGATACACATCATCAATGCGGCGATCGTTAAGCCAACGAAATTCATTAATTCCTTCCCGGCGATCGCCATTGGCATCAAAAAATGCATCGGGTTCGGCCACATCCTGCGGTCGCGGCACAATCCCCATTGCCGTTACATCGCCATCCAAATTGGCCAAGTTCGAGACAAACTGCTGTCGAGGAACCGTGGGATCAAACGGTGGAGTAGGGTCAGTAGGTTCAGGCGATTCGGTAGGTTCAGGTGATTCACTGGGTTCGGTCGAATCGGGTGCCGCGCTGGCCGTTTCGGGTGGCGTAGTGGATGCAGGAGCGGATGACTGGGGTTCGGGTTCCGGTGCAGGTGTCGGTTGTGGTTCAGGTTCTGGTTCTGGCTCCGGTTCCGGTTCCGGAGGGGGAGACGCCGATAAACTTGCTAAAGCAATAATGTCTTCTGGTGTTTCCGGTTCTTCCAAAACAACCGGTTCTTCTGGCAAGGGCATGACCAGTACAGCGGTGTGGACTGCCGCTGAAATCACAAACATGGGGTGGTACAGAAGCCGCCAGATTAGAGGATGCGTTTGTGGGGCCATGGTTTAGAAAATGGTAGTGGTATTCCCGTAAGGATTTTGGGTGGTGTGGGCATTGCCACCACCCAAAATCCTTATCAATCAAGGACTACCTAGAAAATAAGTTGGAGCAGGTTCACAAACCGCCCCAACAATGAACGTGTGGATGAGTTCTTTATTGTTTAGACGCTTCGCTCCGCAAAGCGTCTAGCCTTTTGGCTTGATCCTGCTTACCCTTGCTTGGGCAATCCTAGATAACTCATCTATAGCAATCCCAAATGAGTTGCAAATGGGAATGGGCGTTGTGAGAAGGAGTCCTAACCAGAATAGCTATTGCCATAACAGCAGGCGCTGTGGAAGAGGTTCCGTAGAAACCCCTTCCACAGCCCAAGTAAGATAGCTAGATGTATCCCTAAACATCCTGGTTAGGACAGTTTTTGTTTGGGGTGTATCCCAATTCTATACATTAGAGGAGCATTCGCGTCCTAATCCACCGGGGTCAGGGTTCGTTCTAAGCCCATGACGATTTCAATGTCTTGACCGCTGGTTTCTTGCTGGTAGACCGTTCCTGCTACCCGCTCATCCACTAAGGTTTGAGCCATCTCGTAGGCTTCAGCGGATAACGGGACGTAGCCAACAAAGGGAACAACGCTGGGAGCACTGCTGATGTAGTAGTTAACAAAGGCTTCAACTTCTGGGCGCTCTAGGGCATCGGTTCGCACATAGATGAACACCGGGCGTGAGAGGGGGGTATAGGTTCCGTTGTTGACACTTTGAGGCGTGGGGGCAACGGGGCCATTGCCAGAATCAATGGCAACAGAACGGAGGGATGACCGATTTTCTTGGTAGTAGGAAAAGCCAAAGTATCCGATCGCTCCGTCATTCTGTTGGACACCAACGACCAAAATATTGTCGTCTTCGCTAGCTGTGTAATCTCCCCGGCTTGCTCCTTCTTCTCCCACAATTTCATCGGTGAAGTAATCAAAGGTTCCAGAATCTGAACCGGGGCCAAACAGGAGCAGTTCTTGATCGGGCCAGCTTGGATCAATTTGGTTCCAGCTTGTAATAACGCCTTCTGCCGCTGGCTCCCAAATTTGTTGGAGTTGCTCAACGGTCATTTCGGTGACCCAAGTGTTGGCTGGGTTAACAACAACGGTGAGGGCATCATAGGCAACGGGAATTTCAACATATTCGATACCAGCAGCAGCGCAGGCAGCCATCTCTTCGGGTTTGATGGGGCGTGATGCACCACTAATGTCTATTTCGCCGCCGCAGAACTTGGCGAATCCGCCACCGGTTCCAGACACCCCAACGACCACATTGGCATCGTAGGTGCTCATGAATTCTTCTGCCATAGCTTCGGAGATTGGATACACGGTGCTGGAACCGTCAAGCTGAATCAGAGGAACTTGGGCGATCGCGGTCAAGGAGGTTAACCCAAGGGTGGTTAATGCGGTTGCTGCCATCGTTGCGATGAAGCGGTTTGTCTTAGAGCGTTGAGAATTCACTACCATGGGTATACTCCGCAGTGCTATGGATCTAAATCAACAGTGCCACTGAGAGAATACTGATTTAAGGTTAAGAGAATGGCTTAGAATTGGCGATCAATGTGTTATCAAAAGATTGTTTTTTGGTTAAGGCAACTGTTGAAAATTAATCCATAGTGTTGGTTGTGCAGGGGTGTTTGGGCTTGAATTTTAGATCGTGATATTCCCATAAGAATTTTGGGTGATGTAGGCGACATCTACACCACCCAAAATTCTTGCCCATAGAGGACAACTGAATTTTAGATATTTTGAAAACAAGAATCTTCTAAATAGTTTCTATCTGGTTTATTAAGTTTAGAACATGATATTCGAGGTCATAATGCTTGGCTTTTCAGGTGTTAATGTACCAGGAATACATTGAAACGTCATGTTATTTGATGCTAACGACAAAGCCTCAATCAATGAAGCCTCGATCAACAAGGCGTTTTACGGAGCCTGAGTTGCCATCCCAACCCGATCGCCCCCAATATCTCGAAGCGATCGCAGCACGACAAGAACATCACGATAGGGTAAAGATTCATCTGCTTTGAGAATGACTGTCCCCTCTGGATGTTGAGCGAGATAGGTTTGTGCAAGTTGAGTCATTTCTGAAGATGAAACCTGTTGTGAATCAATCATCAATTGCCCTTGATTTGTTAAGCCAATGACCAAGGGTTCAGCATCCGGATTTGCCTCAGTAGCTTCACTGGCATCCCCACCCATCGGTAGGCTAACATTCGGAATTTGTTGACCCGTTAATGTCATGGAAATAATGATGAAAAAGGTTAGCACCGTCATCAAAACATCCAGCATGGGGACAAGATTGACCTCTGGAAGTCCTTGGGGGCGAGTTCGACGCGATCGCATAGTTTTCTCCTAATCGATAGCGAGGGAGACGCGATCGCCACCGACCGCTTTCAGTGCCTCCAACGTGGTGAGGACATCGCTGTAGGGCAGTTGCTCATGGGCCTGAAAAACAACCTGCCCGTCTGGAGATTCATCCAGGTATCGCATCATCAGCCGTTCTAACTCTCCTTGGGAGCGGATGCGATCGCGGTTGGCCATAAACTGCCCCTGGGCATCCATTTCAACGAGGAGCGGTTCGGTGGGTGGGCGGCCAGCCGCTAGGTTACTGGGCAACGGAACCTCAACCGCTTGCTGCGCCGTGAGGGACATGGTAATCAACGCAAAAAACGCCAGAATTCCCATCATGACGTTCAGCATGGGAATCAGGTTAATCTCTGGAATGCCGGAGGGGCGCTGTTGTCTAAACCGCATAGTCGCGTTCGCTATCGGATGGGGATGCCTCAACGGGGTGAGGTGCGATCGCCCGTGGCAGACGGTCTCCAGAGAAATAGGACGGCTCATACCAGACTTGGCGATAGATGAGCTCTAGTTCGCTCCCGGCATCGGAAAAGTATTCCATTTGCTGAGCTTGCAGCGATACAAAAACGCGGTAAACCAGCAGCGCCAAAATAGCGACTATCATGCCGGCGGCGGTTGTAATTAGTGCTTCTCCAATCCCAGCCGCCGCTTTTGTGGCTTCAGCGGTCGTTCCACCACCACCGACGTTCAGACTGCTAAACGTGGCGATAAGACCGGTAACGGTTCCGAGTAGCCCTAGCAATGGCGCGATCGCCACCACCGTTTCCAGTAATTTATCGCCCTTGTGCATCTGGGCAAATTCGCGATCGCCCGCCGTTTCTAGGGCCAGCCGAAAGGTTTCGGGGGTAGGGTAGTGGAGCTTTAGGGGAGCCAGCAAAAAACGTCCAATGGGTAAGTATTGCGAATGTTCGGCGATCGCCCTTGCGTCATCCAGATCGTGCTGGCTCGCATCCAAGACATCATGGACGATACGATCTTCCTGGCTGAGTAGCCGAAACCAAAACCAGAGGCGATCTAACGCACAAGACAACGTCAGTACCGATAACAACAACAGCGGCCACATGACAGGGCCACCGCGCAAAAATAGATCGTAAAGGGTTGTCATAAGGGCGGCTGGTGAGGTGGAAACCGGATGGAAAGAGACAGAAACAACGGCACCTAACCAATACAGTTCGGTGAATGAAGTCCGATGGATGGCACCGTAACACCATGACTGGGCATCATTGCTTGAATTCTACCGAAGCGATCGCGGTTTTCCATGTATTACAGCCGACACTGTAATCTACGCGACCGGAATCGCGGTTATTCAACGCCCCTCGTTGTTGACATCGCCTTGATGTCCCGGCCTGGGGCGGAAGAGATCCAGTTGGATCTGATCCTGGATTAAGGACTCGTCTGACCTAATCGAGAGTTTTCTGGCGGCGAACAAGCCAGTCGCACTGGTCTGCCATGCGCCGGGCGTGCTGCGCCACGTGAAGACCGCCGAGGGTCGGCCGCTGGTTGAGGGCAAGCAGGTGACCGGTTTCACGAACAACGAGGAAGCTGCTGTCGGACTGACCGAGGTGGTGCCGTTCCTCATGGAGGACGAGCTGAAGGCCAAGGGCGGCATCTATCTGAATGGTGCGGACTGGGCACCCTACGTCGTGGAGGACGGCCTGCTGATCACCGGACAGAATCCGGCTTCGTCAGCCCCAGCCGCTCAGCGTCTAGTTGCCCGCGATCGCCATCCCCAAGCAGGAGAGTAGCCGCATCGGTCGCTGAGTAGCGATACAACTGGCTGAGGTGGGCGACAAACCCATCGGTCTCGTGTGGCGATCAGCAAGGGGATGGGTGCGTTGGCCATTGACTCGACGGCGGCGAAACATCTTGCGCAAGAATTTGACAAAACACCCTAAGAATCTGAAAGAAACCGAGCACTAGAACTTATTACATTTGAGCCTAAGTCAGATAAGAATCTAATGCGTTATTCCTAGGAGATTGCAATGCCTTACGTTACTGTCGGTCAAGAAAACTCTGCAACGATTGATCTCTACTACGAAGATCTGGGGACAGGTCAACCGATTGTTCTCATTCATGGATTTCCCCTCAACGGCCATTCCTGGGAAAAGCAGGTTTTGGTGCTGCTGGATGCAGGATATCGAGTGATTACCTACGATCGCCGAGGATTTGGTGCTTCTAGCCAACCCTCCTTTGGCTACGACTACGATACCTTTGCAGCAGATCTGAACGTGCTGATGACCAACCTTGACTTGCAGGATGCTGTGCTGGTCGGCTTCTCAATGGGAACTGGCGAAGTCACGCGCTACCTTGGCAAATATGGCTCAGAGCGGGTGCAAAAAGCCGTGCTGATGGCTCCCGTGCCACCCTTTTTGCTGAAGACCGATGATAATCCCGAAGGCGTTGATCAAAGCGTTTTCGATGGCATTATGAAAGCGATCGTTGAAGATCGTCCAGCCTACTTTTCTGCATTTTTCAGAGAATTCTTCAATGTGGATGTGCTGCTTGGTGACCGCATCAGCAATGAGGCGATTCAAGCCAGTTGGAATGTAGCAGCAGGGGCTTCTGCTAAAGGGACTTTGGACTGTGTACCATCCTGGCTCACCGATTTTCGTGATGATCTGCCCCGCATTGATGTACCAACCCTGATTATCCATGGCGATAGCGATCGCATTTTGCCGCTGGAGTCCACCGCTGCAAGACTGCCAAAGCTGATTAAAAACAGTAACCTTGTCATCATTCCTGGCGGGCCGCACGCCATCAACTGGACTCACGCTGATCAGGTCAATCCCGCGTTGCTGAACTTTCTTCAGCAGGAATAATCAGTAACTCGGCGCATGTCTGATACTGAATCCGCCTTGGCTAACCCCGGTTGGGCTAGGCAAACACCGTTTGCCCCTGAGCAAGTCGCCTGTTTGGAATCGGGGTTGTACGATTCGGATTCGGTATGACTAGGTTCTACACGCCGCTTGAGAGCAAGATTCCGGTGGTCTGCGCCGCAAATATCGGACGTGCCGTTACCCAAGCGATGACCGAAGCTTGGACGGGCAAGCGCATCATCGAACTGCACGGCACAGCAGATTATTAGACTTTATCGGAAATAGGAGAGAAGTCGCTGCCAGTCAACTGTATCTGTAGTTGTTTGGGATTAAGCGGCGGCTCTCAGACTCCGTTGCTTGG
>NZ_JACSWB010000107.1 GCF_016888135.1 Leptolyngbya sp. CCY15150 | reverse complement strand
GGGGGTGGCGGTATGTTCTGGGGCTGATGATCATCCTCTTTGCGTGGCTGATCGTCGGTAGTGGTGCCAGCGTACTCGTCGCGTTCGCGCTCGGCGGCCAGGCAGACCCCTCGGGGCTCGGGCTTGTGGAATACTACCTGTTTGTCATGGCGAGTTTCCTGTGCTTCTTCGTGGGAATCCTGATCGCTGTCGCCCTCGTCCACCGCCGCCACCCCCAGACGCTCATCACAGCGCGGAAGCGGATAGACTGGCATCGGGTCGGTCATGGATTCGTAGCGTGGTTCGTTCCGTACTGCCTGATCGGTGGGCTGGGGCAGTATCTGCTTTACCCGGATACCTTCTCCTTTACCTCCAGCCTCATAACATTTGCGCTTTTTGTGCCGCTGGCGCTGGTGCTCACCGCGATCCAAACGACCACCGAGGAGCTTTTCTTTCGCGGATATATCGTGCAGGGCGCGAGCCTTATCTGGAGCAACCGCGTTTTTCTGGCAATCGTGCCAGCCGTTATCTTTACCCTGCCGCACCTCCTTAACCCGGAGGCGCGGGCGGGCGGCTGGCTCACGATCTTTTCCAACTACTTCTTCGTTCCGGGTCTGGTGTGGAC
>NZ_JACSWB010000106.1 GCF_016888135.1 Leptolyngbya sp. CCY15150 | reverse complement strand
TAAACGCTGGCACTAACGGAATCACGTGAGGCTGTCCTGGGGCGACGATGACTGGGGTGATGACGCTATGGAAGTAGTGGGTCTCTCCTGACGTCAGGGTGCGAGTTGAACAGTTCGAACAGTGGATCTGGCTTGAACTGAAGTATTCGGTGCCATCGATGGCCATCAACAGCGTATCGGCAACGGAGCGAAAGCCCTCCAATTGCCCCTGCTCCT
>NZ_JACSWB010000105.1 GCF_016888135.1 Leptolyngbya sp. CCY15150 | reverse complement strand
TATTGAGAACAGTGTCAATAGATTGGTTGAAAAAGCTCATTCTTTCGTTCAGGATTCGACAGATTGGGCAAGCTACTGGTCAAAATGAGAATTGCTGATGTTGTCCTCTACTGATACCTAGGATGCAAGTCACATCAAAAAAAGAGTATAGATGGATTCTCCGTAAAACCCTGATTGTATGGAGCTGATTAGCCTAGAGAGGCTAGCGATGAACTACCTAAGGGTAGGATGTCCAGTGAAAGCCCCACGGTCAACTCTAATCAGATTAACCTAACTATTCCTACTTTGATCGAGTGTGGGACTGTACGGAGGCTATCTTAATACCAATTTAATACAAAGTTTATTCGAAGTTACAGGAAACAAAGCCGCGGAAAATTAAAGATCTCTCAAAAGATTAAGGTTTCTGCCGTTACTCACCTGACGTAGATGTCCCCGGTGATGCCCATAAAGCCTTAATGCGTAAGCGTTTTACTCTAAAGCGGTGGCCGTTGATCATGGGGTGGGCGAGATGCTCGATGGAGCCGAACCGGTGTTGCGATGCATAGACAACTATATCGATAATGTTATCTGCACTACATAACAAGAATCTTCGTAAAATGTCGATAATGTTATCTACGTCACAATTTATGTATTCTTAGGGTGAACCCAAGCGCTGTTGATGCTGCACCCATGCGATGGCACCTTTTAGCGGAAGCCCTCAGAAGTCTCTATGGTTACTATAGAGCAAAGCTTTGTCTGGCTAGAGATTCGCTGCGATCGCGTTGGTCTTGATCGCACCGTGGATCACAACAGCCCTTAGGGGAGTCGTCGGAGGCGATCGAGCCGGAGTTGATGAACTGGGCTAAAGAGCTGTAAGAAAGCCAGCAATATGCCTCCAATACTGGCAAGTGCCGTGGCTGCTGCGATCGCAAACAAAATGATGATTTGATAGCGGACAGCATCCGTCGGTCTAGCCCCCGCTAAAATTTGCCCCGTCATCATCCCCGGCAGGCTCACGATCCCCATGACCATCATCGAATTAATCGTGGGAGTCATACCTGTCCGTAGAGCCACACGAATGCTGTCATGGGCTGCTTCCCAACGGGTGGCACCTAGGGCCAACATGGCTTCAATGCGATCGCGCCCAGTGGTTAGATCGTCCATAAAGCGATCGATCGCCAAGGTAATTCCGGTGAGAGCGTTGCCTAAAATCATGCCTAGTAGAGGAATAAGATACTGGGGATCATACCAAGGATCAACGTGAATGATGCCGGTGATGGTGACGCCGGTGATCAAGGCTGTGGATACTAGAATGGATAAAATGCTGTTGAAATAAATTCCCTGAAATCGACGACGGGTTCGCTGCACAGACGAGAGCCCTGCCATCGTCGTCATAATCAATCCTACGAGCAAAATAAGAGGAGGATTCTCTAGGGTAAATACCCACTCTAGAACGTAGCCAATCAGTAAAAGCTGGACAACTGCGCGAATGCCAGCAATCCAAAGCTGTTTGCCCAAGCCAAGCTGCAATACAACAGAAATTATAATGTTGATCAGAAGCAAGCTGGTGGCTAAAATAAGCTGAACATTGCCAATGGCTAGATAGGTTTCATTCATGATCCCAGCGGCTGAAGATGAATATGTCGTTGTGCGACACGATTGATTTGTTCGGACGTATGGCTTGTCCAGATGGTGGCGCGGTTTGGGTCAGTCTTCTGCCAATAGTGAACAAGAGTTTCTAAGGCATAAACCGTTTCCAGATCCAGGGACGCGGTAGGTTCATCCAACAGTAGAATTTGGGGAGAGAGTTGCAAGGCCCGAATAAAGGCAACAATTTGCGCTTCTCCCCCTGATAATGCTGAACTTGACCTCAAGAGAAAGCTGTCATCTCGCCCTAGGGCAGAAAGGTAGGCGAGGATCTGATCTTGGTCGAAGGATTGGTGACGATGACTCTTAAATCGATAGACTTGACGTAGATTATCTTCGACACTTCCTTCTATTAATGCTGGTCGCTGGTGCAAGTAAATAACTTGGCTGCGATAGTAGGGGGCGGCATAGGTAGAAAGAGCTTTGCCTTGAAACCAGACATGCCCCTCTTGAATTGGATCAAGGCTGGCAAGCGATCGCAGCAGGAGGCTTTTGCCTGACCCAGATGCTCCAGTAATCGCCAGATTTTCGCCTGGATGTAGATCAAACTCCAGGTTTTTCCAAATCCATCGATGCTGAATCTGCCGTCCTAAACCCTGCACTGTGAGCAGGGGGGTGATACCCGATTGTTGGGGAAGATAGCTGCTGGGCATGAACTGTAAGATGATGCATATAAACGGGTTTACAGTAGTTCAAGGCTTTGACATATCAACCGTATCAGCAAGCTATGAATGCTTAATCAGTCTAAGACAGGGGTGATTGGATAAGCGATCGCTACCCTGGCCCAGAGGATCTCATAACTTGCTCAGCAAACTCTTTCTTAAAAGCCTTGGCAATGAGATATCGGATCGCTGCCTCATTGGCTCGATAGCGCCGCTCAATTTCTTCTCTAGGCATGATGGTATCAGTCAGAGTTGGTTGTGTGCCCACCATGATGCCCACGAGAATGGCACCACTAGCTTTGATGGAGGGTAAGGCAAGCCCTATAAATGCCTGCCCCTCATCATTGATGCAGCGAAATTGGCAGACAATGCCATAGTTGATGATGCCCAGCCCCTTCAGCCCAGCTAATTCATCAGGAGAAAGCAGGTTGCTAGAATCTTGGAACTCTCCCAATTCTAGACGGATTCCTCGAAGTGTGCCTTGGGTTTGTGCTTTAGATGCCCCAAAGCCCTGTGCTGATTTACGTGCCATAATAGATTAAGCCAAAGATTTTACGTTTACTCCCTCCCTTAAATAACTTAAATAATTACAGGGAAAGCTTATTATAGGGTAACAGGGATAGGTGATTGCTGAGGATGGAAGAGGAGTTGCTTGTATCAGAAGACATTCGAGTGGAGGGAATCGTTCAGGGTGTAGGATTTCGTCCAACAGTATATCGCCTAGCGGAACAGTATGAGCTACGAGGGTGGGTACTCAACGATGGAGCAGGCGTATGGATCCGCGTAGCCGGGGAGCGTGAGCAGATCGAAAGCTTTCTAGACCAGCTTGAGCGATCGCCGCCACCTTTAGCGCGGATTACCCGGATCACCCGAGCCGCCATTCCTCTCACCGCCGTTCCCGAGCAATCGTTTAGCATTGCAGCCAGCCAAACAGGAGCTGTCCGCACCAAGATATCCCCGGATGCCGCCACCTGTACCGCCTGTCAACAGGATTTACGCGATCCCGATAGCCGCTTTTACCGCTACCCCTTCACCAACTGCACCCACTGCGGCCCGCGGCTAAGCATCATCCGTGCCATCCCCTACGATCGCCACCAGACCAGCATGTCTGCCTTTCCGATGTGTGTAGCCTGCGAGGGCGACTATCAAGCGATCGCCAACCGCCGCTTCCATGCCCAGCCGATCGCCTGTCCTGCCTGCGGCCCTCAGGTATGGCTAGAGGAGAGCGATGGTCAACGCCTAGCTGAAGGAGAAGCAGCGATTGCCCACCTAGGTCGGCTGATACGGCAAGGTGAAATTGTTGGAATTAAAGGACTCGGCGGCATCCACCTAGCCTGCGACGCCACCCAAGAAACTGCCGTCGCTGCCCTGCGCCATCGTAAACACCGCCCCGCTAAACCCTTTGCCCTGATGGTGCGGGATCTTGCCCAACTGCGCGACTACTGTCCTGTGAACGCAGCAGAGCAACAGGTTCTAGAAAGCCCCGCCGCCCCCATCGTCCTCCTGACCCCCCACCCCGAATGCTCCCTAGCGCCATCCCTAGCTCCCGGCCTATCGGCCCTAGGGTTCATGCTGCCCCACACACCGCTCCACCATTTGCTATTCGAGCATATCGAACACCCCATCGTCCTCACTAGCGGCAATCGGTCTAGTGAACCCCAAAGCATCACCAACGACGAAGCGCGTGACCTGAGGGCGATCGCTCCCTACCTCCTGCTGCACAACCGCGACATCATCAACCGCGTTGATGACTCCGTCGTGCGAGTGATTACAGGTCAACCTCAGATCCTGCGCCGGGCCCGTGGCTATGCCCCCGCCCCCCTGCCCCTGCCCCCCGGCTTTGAAGCAGCCCCTGCGATCCTAGCCATGGGTAGCGAACTGAAAACGACCTTTTGCCTACTGCGCCAAGGCGAAGCCATCCTGTCCCAACACCTAGGCGACCTAGAGCATCCCGCTGCGCTCCTCGCCTACCAAGAAACCCTGAAGCTATACCTAGATCTATTTGAGCATCAACCAGCAGCGATCGCCCTCGATGCCCATCCCGACTATCGGGCCAGCCAACTAGGTCAGCGCTGGGCCGCCGAGCAGCAGCTCCCCGTTTATCCCATCCAGCATCACCATGCCCACCTTGCCGCCGTCATGGTAGACCATCACCTACCCATCGACACCCCAGCGATTTTAGGCATAGCCCTAGATGGCCTAGGCTATAGCGAAACCGGCGACCTTTGGGGCGGCGAATTTTTGCTGGTTGACTACACCGCCTATCACCGCCTAGCCCACCTGCCCCCCATCGCCCTACTGGGTGGTGCTCAAGCCATGCGCCAACCCTGGCGTAACACCTATGCCCACCTACGCGCCCTGTGGCCCTGGGACGACTTGCTCAGCCAATACGGCGACCTACCGCTCGTGCAAGCCCTAGCGCAAAAGCCGCGTCCCCTGTTAGAGCAGATGTTAGGGAGCGGTCTGCGATCGCCCCTAGCTACCTCCGCCGGGCGATTATTTGACGCCGTCGCCGCCGCCATCGGCTGCTGCTTCGAGCAGGTTACCTATGAAGGTCAGGGCGCGATGGAACTAGAAGCCCTCATTCGGTCAGACCTGGAGCCAGACCTGGTCAACGCTACCCCCTACCCCATTGATATTGACCTGAGCCAGACCCCGCATCAGCTCTCCTTTGCCCCCCTTTGGACAGCCCTCCTCAACGATTTACGTCAGAACGTCCCTGCCCGTATGATCTCCACCCGTTTTCATCTAGGCTTTGCCCAAGGAATTGCCCACCTAGCCCAGCATCTAGCGCAGACCCATCACCTAAGCACCGTGGCTCTATCTGGCGGCGTGTTTCAAAATCAGATATTGCTGACCGCTGTCCGTCAGCAGTTAGAACAGCAAGGTCTCACTGTCCTAACAGCCCAGCAAGTACCTTGTAACGATGGTGGCCTATCCCTAGGACAAGGCGCGATCGCCGCAGCTCGCCACTTGCTAAAACATCCTGATCATTCATAGAAAACCTGCCTATGTGGCGGATGATGGCCATAGGCGATCTAACTAACGTCGAGAGCGATCGCAGCCTGAGAGCTCCCGTAGGGTTTTAGGCATTGCTGGATAGCAGGATGAATTGCCCTCATCCCCAACCCTTCTCCCTAGGGAGAAGGGAGCTAAAACTCTTGTCCCCTCTCCTTTTGGGAGAGGGCTAGGGTGAGGGTAGATGGTGCGGTTCATACCTAGATTCAGCAACGCCGATTCTTAATTAGCGATCGCGGCACAGTTCAACAAGGATGAGTATTCATGTGTTTAGGTATTCCAGGGCAAATTCTAGACATTATTGACCCGCAGCATCTCTTGGCTACCGTGAGCATTGGTGGTGTGAAGCGCTCCGTAAACATTGCCTGCATTGTGGACGAGGATCACCCGGTAGATGCCTGTGTCGGCGATTGGGTGTTAGTACATGTAGGCTTTGCCATGAATCGCATTGATGCCGACGATGCTCAGATCACCCTCACGATGCTCGACGACATAGCCGCGCTGAATGCAGCAAACGTCCTCTAGCCAACCGACCTCCCATCCCTCTCCTTCCTCAACAGTCCTCGCTCTTGGTACCAGGTAGCTCCACATTGGGAGACGCAACACGATGAAATATGTCCATGAATTTCGCGATCCGCAGCGGGCCCAGGGTATTCTCCGGCAGATCGAGGCGATCGCCGCCCAGTTTCCGCCTGGCTCTCCTGGCTCCTCTGCAAGCGATCGCCCCCTGCGGATTATGGAGATTTGTGGCGGTCATACCCACGCAATTTTTAAGTATGGGTTAGCCGATCTCTTACCTGACACCGTAGAACTCATCCATGGGCCAGGCTGCCCGGTGTGCATTATGCCCAAAGGACGGCTGGATGACGCCATCACCCTAGCCCAGAATCCGCAGGTGATCTTGACCACCTTTGGTGATGTGTTGCGGGTGCCGGGATCGAGTCAATCCTTGCTGCAGGCCAAAGCTCAGGGTGCGGATATTCGGGTGGTGTATTCTCCCCTGGATGCCCTTCAGATCGCGATCGCCCACCCTGATCGAGAGGTGGTCTTCTTTGCCATTGGCTTTGAAACCACAGCTCCTAGTACGGCCCTAACGGTCTTGCAAGCGGCGGCCCAGGGCGTGAGCAATTTTAGTTTATTTTGCAATCATGTCTTGGTGGTGCCAGCGCTGGAAGCCTTGCTGAATCAACCGGATTTGCAACTGGATGGCTTTATTGGGCCAGGGCACGTCAGCATGGTGATTGGTGCCCGTCCCTACCGGGTGATTGCTGAGCGCTATGGTAAACCGGTAGTTGTGTCTGGATTTGAGCCAGTTGATATTTTGCAATCTCTCTGGATGGTGCTGGATCAACTGGTGACAGGGCGCTGCACGGTGGAAAATCAGTATAGTCGCTTGGTGGCAGAGGATGGCAATGCGGTAGCTCTGGGGGCGATCGCCCAGGTCTTTACGGTGCGGGAGCAGTTTGAATGGCGTGGTCTTGGTGAAATTCCTGCCTCGGGGCTGCGCATCCATCCCGACTACGCCCAGTTTGACGCCGAGGTGAAGTTTAGCTTACCTCATCCCCATGTCGATGATCATCGTGCCTGTGCCTGCGGCGACATTTTGAGAGGAGTGAAAAAGCCCTGGGAATGTAAAGTCTTTGGCACTGCCTGCACCCCTGATTCGCCCTTAGGTGCTTGCATGGTGTCCTCTGAAGGGGCCTGCGCCGCCTACTACAACTATGGCCAGCTTGATCGACGTCGTCCGGCCACGTCATCGGCTTCACTAGCTCCATCCCATTCATCTCGTGTGAGGAGGTAAGTTTATGCCCTCAGTTACCCGTGATACGTTTCAGCGATCGCATCCCCGTCGTCCGCGCCTTGAATCGACGGTGACCCTAGCTCATGGCAGCGGTGGTCGGGCGATGCATGATCTGATTGACAGTATTTTTGTAGCGCGTTTTCAGCAAGCTCCAGCTCCCCTAGAGGATCAGGCCCGTATACCGTTAGGTGCTTTGAATACCTTGGGCGATCGCCTGGCCTTCACCACCGATTCCTATGTTGTTGATCCGCTCTTTTTTCCTGGTAGCAACATAGGAGAACTAGCGGTCAATGGCACGGTGAACGATCTCTGTGTCAGTGGTGCCATTCCCCTATATTTAACCTGTAGCGTCATCTTAGAAGAAGGCCTATCAACCGATCTCCTAGCCCAAATCGTAGATCACATGGCGATCGCCGCCGTCCAAGCCAGAGTGCAGATCGTCACGGGAGATACGAAAGTTGTACCGCGCGGCAGTGTAGATAAGATATTTATCAATACGGCTGGTGTCGGCGTCATGCGTACGGGCATTAATCCCTGTGCCACTGCCCTGCAGCCAGGCGATCGCATTCTGATCAACGGAGCGATCGGTAACCATGGTGCAGCTATCTTGGTCGCGCGGGGTGAACTGGCCCTAGATACCGATATCCAAAGCGACTGTCAGCCGTTGAATAGTTTGGTCGATGCGATCGTGTCGGTATGCCCTGATGTCCGGGCTATGCGGGATGCCACGCGGGGAGGGCTAGCCACGGTGCTCAACGAGTTTGCCACAGCTTCCCAGGTGAGTATTCAACTGCAGGAAGAGGCTATTCCTGTGGATGAGCCGGTGGCAGGACTTTGTGAACTCCTAGGACTAGATCCCCTGTACCTTGCTAATGAAGGTAAGATAGTTGTCGTCGTGCCCGCCCATCGAGCAGACGAGACCCTAGCCACCATGCGATCGCATCCAGCCGGGCAGGAAAGCTGCTGTATTGGTCAGGTGGGCGATCGCTTTCCAGGACTGGTTTCACTGCAGACGGCCTTTGGTACGGAGCGGGTGGTCGATGTATTAGTGGGTGATCAACTGCCGAGGATTTGCTGATGCATGAATTAGGACTGACTGAAACCATCGTAGCGATCGCCCTCGACCATGCCCAAGGCGCTCACGTCCTGCGCCTTACCCTGGAAGTGGGGCAACTGACGGCGGTGATGCCCGATGCGATTCGCTTTTGTTTTGATGTTTGTGCTCAGGGTACGTTACTGGAAGGTGCTCTGCTAGAGATTGTACAACCGCCTGGTCTCGGGCAATGCCGAGCCTGTGGTGCCACATTGTCTCTCGATAGCCCCTTTGGGCAATGTACCTGTGGCAGTGTAGATCTAGCGATTATTCAAGGACAAGAATTAACCCTTAAACAACTGGAATTGGAGGAACTATGTGTGTAACCTGCGGCTGTTCTGATGACGCAACACCCACTCTGACGCATCCTATCACGGGAAAAACAGAAGCGATCGCCTCCATCCATACCCCCCAGAGCCATACGCACATCCAACCTGATGGAACGATTCTTACCCATCACCACAGTCACGACCATAGCCCTGATCATCATCCTGATCAGTCTGCCGCTCTCCATGCTCAACATCACGGCACAACTCTTACCCTAGAACAGCGCCTGCTTTCAAAAAATGATGCGATCGCCAACCGGAATCGAGGCTGGCTAAAAGGTCGAGAATCAGTGGCGCTGAACCTAGTCAGTTCCCCTGGGGCTGGCAAAACCACTCTTCTGGTGCGTACACTGGAGGATCTACAGAGCGATCGCCCCATGGTGGTGATTGAGGGCGATCAGGCTACCAGCCACGACGCCGACCGCATTCAATCTACCGGCTGTGCTGCTATTCAGGTCAATACTGGCACCGGCTGCCATCTAGATGCTGCCATGGTAGAGCAGGGGTTAGATACCCTCCATCCCCCCCTTGGATCGTTGGTGTGGATTGAAAATGTAGGTAACTTAGTCTGTCCTGCTCTATTTGATCTTGGGGAAACTGCCAAGGTGGTGATTCTCTCGGTAACTGAGGGGGACGATAAACCCATTAAGTATCCTCATATGTTCCGAGCTAGTCAGGTGATGGTGCTTACTAAGATTGACCTGTTGCCCTACGTTACCTTCGATGTCGATCGCTGTCTGGATTATGCCCGCCAAGTGAACCCTCACCTCACCTGCTTCCAGCTATCGGCAACAACAGGAACTGGCTTAGAAGACTGGTACGCCTGGCTACGGCAGCTACATGCTTAGTCTCTCGACGTTGCTGATTTCTGAGATGAATCTATTTCTGAACAGTCCATGATGCAAGGGTTGCTTCAGGGAATTCATCTCTCATCTAAGCAACACCAATCTCTCTATAGGGCGTTGCATCATGTAAAATGACCTAGGCATTAGCGTGATTGCAGATTACCAGGGGCCGGTTTCTGCTAGAAACCGAGAGGACTCAGGCTTAGACCAGGTTAAGGGCAGGCTACTATCCACCCGGATGCCCTGGGTAAGATGAAATTTGAACAGCCTTTCAGCACCTGCATAGGCAGCAATTTCTGGATCGCCATCCCAAATGACCTCGGCCCGGCCTGTGAGATAGAGTAGATTGCCCTGCTCAAAATCAATGAACAGCAGACCCGCCCGTGGGTTAACCTCGATGTTGCCGAAGGTATTGAAGTGGCAGTTGCCAGCAAAGTCCGGCACGGTGAGGGTATTGCCGTCGATGCGCACAAAGCCGGGGTTGCCGCCTCGGTGAGAGACATCGACGCCCCGAGCGGCTCCGGCAGCCTCATCCAGGTAGGCCGTGGCGATAAAAAAGGTGTCAGCCGCCGCGATCGCCTGCCGTTCAGCGTCCCCTAACCTGGTCAGGGTATGGAGAGGCTTGGCCACATTAGGGTCAAAAGCAGCGAGATCGAACTGGCGTGCCTGGATGTATTTAGGACAGTTGCCAAAGGTTTGGCTGACTTGAACGTCAAAACCGTCAGGGGCGATCGCGCTGACCACGCCATTGACGCGGTTGCGGCGGCGAGTCTGCAGTTCGATGCCGAGAAAGCCAATATCACTGCCAACTTGCAGCATGTCGGTAAGCGGATCGCCGTAGAGAGGGTGAGCAGCGATGTGCAGGGAGGAATCGTTCGGCGTTGAGATAAAGCCTGGTTCCCCTACGAGAATAGATGCCCAGGGTTTTCCGGCGCTGTCCATCGTGCCAACCAGAACGTAAGAAAGCTGGGCGTAGAACTGGCGATGCTGTTCTGGCAAAAATTCGCGAATCATCCGTCGGCCAAACGTATCCATCTGTTCTAAAGCGCCCAACCGTTCCTGAATCGCCCGCTCCCCATGATGAAAGGGAGAGTCTGCCCGTTGCCAACCGGGGATTGCCATGATGTCGGTCTCCTGAATTTTTGACGTAATGGTGGCTAGAAGAAACCGCGAGTCACGCTGGATGGACTTCTCAGGGTGGTGCGAGTCAGTCCATTCCAACGCGGGTTTTCAGCCGGGAGGTCAACGGCCGGGAGCGGTCAACTCCATGCGAATGCCGCCGGGAATGGCGAACATCATGTGCTGAGTGGGGCCACCGCCTAAGGATTCCGGCGCAAATTCAATCTCAACGCCTGCGGTGGTTTTGAGCTTTTCGTAGATGGCCTTGAGGGTTTCGACGCCGTCTACTTTGAAGGCAAAGTGATGCAGGCCGATGTTGGTTTTGCGGTTAAAGGGAATAGCGTGATCCGGTTCTAACGCCTGCCATAGTGTCAATAGGCTGGTGCCGTCAGAGAGAAAGTAAGCGGGATAGTCGGGTACTTCACCGACTTGTTGAAATTCCAAGACATTCACGAAAAAATCGCGGGTCGCGTTGATGTTGGGAACGGTCAGACCGATGTGATGGGTGCCTTGAGTAAGAGCCATGATGCAGATTCCTCGTGAGGATAAAGAACAAGTTGTAGCAAGATAAGTTGAGGCGGTTGAGCGATCGCTGCCCCGAAATTCAGATGTCTAGGGTCGCTAATCCCTGCTAGCCAGTCGTTAAAATATGCAGCATGGACGGGCAATTCTCGGTGATAATTACGCCGTGGTCAGTTGTTCTGCCGCTTCAGCAGTCGCCAGCGTCCCAACGTTGCTGTCAAAATTGGGTTGGAGGATATCCATTCCAACTCTTACCGCGGGGCGCTTTTTCATCGTTTCAATCCAGCGGTCAACGTTGGGAAAGTCCGTGATGGAAATATTTAGGTAAGGCGTTTTAGCGGCTGCGACCCAGGGAAACGTGGCAATATCGGCGATGGAGTAATCTCCCGCGATGTAGGGATGCTTTTTGAGCTGGCCATCAAGCACGTCGAGCAGCCGTAAGGTCTCCCGGTGATAGCGTTCCACGGCATAGGTAATCTTCTCGGGCGCAGCGTTGCGGAAGTGGCCGAGCTGACCCAACATCGGTCCTACGCTGGCCATCTGAAACATCAGCCACTCCATCACTTTGGCGCGATCGACCACGTCAGTAGGTAGGAACTTACCGGCTTTTTCTGCTAGGTAAATCAAGATGGCACCGGATTCGAAAATGGTGAGGTTATGGTCGCGATCGCGGATGGCCGGAATCTTGCTGTTGGGGTTGATGGCCTTAAATTCGGGGGTGAACTGGTCGCCTTTGCTGATGTCAATGCTGTGAATGGTGTAAGGCAGTTCCAATTCTTCGAGTAGAATGGGAGGCTTGCGACCATTGGGGGTGGTGTAGGTATATAAGTCAATCATGGGTCAATCTCCTATGAGGTGCGGTTATGAGGTACGGAACTTGCGTTCAGACTCTTTAATCGGCACATCGTTGATGCTGGCTTCCCGGCGCTGCATCTGGCCGTTGGGGGCAAATTCCCAGTTTTCGTTGCCATAGGCGCGATACCACTGGCCCGAGTCGGTGCGGTACTCGTACTCAAATTTCACGGAGATACGGTTTTCGGTGAAGCTCCAGAGGGTTTTCTTCAGGCGATAGTCCAGTTCGGTGTTCCATTTGCGGGTGAGAAATTCGCGAATCTGGTCACGACCTTTGAGGAACTCCGAGCGATTACGCCATTCCGAATCGACGGTGTAGGCCAGGACGACTTTGTCAGGGTTGCGGCTGTTCCAGGCATCTTCCGCGGCTTGCACTTTGACCTTCGCCGTCTCCAATGTGAAGGGCGGCAAAGGTGGCCTGCTGTCATCTGCGTCAACGGTGGGATGAACGGGGGGTGCGAGCTCGGGCATAGAGATATCTTCCTTCACATGAGGGTAGAACGGTCTGTCTAAATTAATTATGTAGACAGGTCTGTATATTGTCAAGCGATGAAGGACATCGTTTTATGGTTGAGGGGCTGAAAGAGTTGCTTGTCCAAGCGCTGCGGTCGATTGTCTAGGGGTGACCTAGAGCGCTGCGGTCGATTGTCTAGGGGTGACCTAGGCTGGTTAAGCCGGGTGGCGGCGATCGCCCCATTGGTCAACCTCGATTGGTCAACCTCAATTGGTCAACCTCGATCCAGGGAAAACGCTGCAAGGGAATCGGCAACGCTAGAAACTGTTTGATTGAATACAAATCTTAAGCAAAACCGTTATTATCTAGACAAGTCTGTATAAATTCGTTGTTGATATGCCTCGCACAACATCATCGTCCAAGCCCTCAGTGCGCGATCGCATCATGCAAGCCGCATCCACCCTGTTCTATCAAGAGGGCGTGCAAAACGTCGGCATCGATCGCATCATCGCCGAGTCGGGGGTGGCAAAAATGTCTCTGTACAACCACTTCAAGTCCAAAGACGCCCTGATTGCCGCCTGGCTACAGCAGCGTGATGTCAATTGGCGCGAATGGTTTCAGAAAACGGTGGAAAAGCAAGCGACAGCACCGGCTGAACGCCTTCTGGCTATGTTTGATGTGCTGGAAGAATGGTTCTCTCAACCAGACTTTCGCGGCTGTGCCTTTATCAATTCGTCGGTCGAGCTAGTTGATCCTGAGCATCCGGGATATCAGGTGGCGATCGAGCACCAGCAAGCCCTTTATGGCTATATTTTGCACCTGGTGCAGGCTGCCGAACTCGATAGTCCTGACGCGGTGGCTGAGCAATTGTTGCTGTTGATGGAAGGGGCGATCGTGGTGGCCATGATGCGTCGAAGTCCTGCGGCAGCAACCCATGCCAAGACCGCTGCCGCGATGCTCATTCAGATAACGTAACGTCAGTTCGGGTTAAGGGGCTTTTCTAGCTTGTTGGACGAAAGAGTTAAGCTCTCAGTCTACTATAGAATAAGGCTTTCAGCTTATATCGAACTCAGGTTAGATAACATCATCGGGAGCAGGATCGGGTTTATGAGTGGTTCGTCGGTCATGGTTTCAATGTATGGATAAGACTTGTGGAAGGGTAGCGTCGCCACCTTTCCCTCATCCCCAGACCTAGACCACAATCGGTTCGTCGAAGTTAAGTTTCGAAGCGTGGTGAGCAGAGACCCGTGACAGCGGGATGCCCTGTTTTCAGCCTGTCATCCCTAGTTCGGGCTTCATGGTTCGGCCTGCTGAGGAGACGGTTCGATGGCTCCTAATGCCCGCAGAGCTTCTTTTTGGGTTTCCCTTAGCCCTTTGACACCCTGAATATTCATCCCTTCGCAGGGGCGCTGGGCTCGCATGCTTTTGATGCATTGTCCTGTTGTGGGGTTCCAGATGCAGATGGTTTCATCTTCGCTGCCGCTGATCAGCACCGTTTCGTGGATGCCCTCGCTATTTTCTTGAACGCTATAGGCAATGGCCCAAATGCGATTGTGGTGACTGTCTATGCATTGCTGCTGCTGCCCCGTGGGGAGATGCCAGAGGCGGATGGTCTGATCATTGCTGCCACTGGCAAGACAGGTGCCGTCGGGGCTAAAGGCGATCGCCTGAATCCAGTTTTGATGCCCTTGCAGGGTTTGCAGGCAGTGGCCCGTTGCCACATCCCAGATTTTAATGACGCAATCATCCCCGCCGCTGGCGAGTAACCGTCCATCTGGGCTAAAGGCCACGGCCCAAATGCCGCTGGTGTGGCCCGTGAGAACCCGTAGACATTGCCCGCTGTGGCTGTCCCATATCCGAATGGTTTGGTCGTCACTACTGCTGGCAAGTCGTTCTGGAGAGCCACTGGGAGCATAAACAACGCATCGAACCCAACTGGTATGCCCTTGCAGACTATGCAAACACTCCCCTGTGCCCACATCCCACAGACGGACGGTGTGGTCAGTGCTGCCGCTAACGAGGGTTAAGCCATCGGCACTAAACTGTACGGAGCGCACCCAGCTATCATGCCCCCGCAACACTCTGAGGCATTGGCCGCTGGTGCTATCCCATAGCCGAATCGTGTGATCACTGCTGCCGCTGGCGACGCGAGAGGATTGGGGGCTAAAGGCCACCGATCGCACCCAACTGCTATGCCCCCGCAGAGTCAGCACGGCATGTCCCTGAGCCAGATCCCAAATACGAACGGTGCGATCGCTCCCCCCGGTTACAAGATGCGTGCCACAGGAGCTGACATCCAGCGAGAGAATGCCGCTGATATGTCCCCGTAGGGTCTTGAGGCATTGCCCGGTATGGACATCCCACAACTGCACCGTTTGATCACTGCCCCCCAAAATGACCGCTTTACTGTCGGGGCTGAAGGCAACCGACCAAATATCTTGGATGGAGCAGTGAAAGGTTCGTAGGCAGACGCCCGTTTCTACGTTCCAGATTTTGAGGGTTTGATCGTTGCTGGCGCTGGCAAGCCAGGTGCCGGATCGGTCAAAGGTGACCGACTGCACCCAATTGGTATGGCCTTCTAAGGTTGCCAAACAGGTTCCCGTTGTAGCATCCCAGAGCTTGATGGTGTGGTCACGGCTGCCACTAGCTAACAGATTGGCGATCGGGCTAAAGGCCACCGATTGCACCCAGTCGCGATGGTCGGGAAGGGTTTTGAGCAACAATCCGGTTGCGGCATCCCAGATTTTGAGGGTTTTATCATTGCTGCCACTGGCCAGCAGGGTTTGATTAGCATTGAAGGCCACCGACCAGACCCAGTTGTCATGGCCTTCCAAGATTTGTAGGCAGTGTCCCGTTGCCACATCCCACAGTCGCACCGTTTGATCGTTGCCGCTACTGGCCAGGAGGGTGCCATCCGGGCTAAAGGCCACCGACCAAACCCAATCCTGATGACCCCGCAGGGTTTTGAGGCATTGCCCCGTTTGAATGTCCCACACCCGAATGGTTTTATCTTCGCTACCGCTGGCCAAAATTGCGTCTTTGGGGCTAAAGGCCACGGAGTGAACCCACCCTCGATGCCCTTGATAGATCAAAACTTTGCGGCCATCGTGGGTTTGCCAGAGACAGATATCGTTATCGGTGGTGGCGGTGGCAAAGTAAGCGCCATCTGGGCTAAAGGCAACAGAGAGGGTGCTGGCAAAGGTTTCCATGAGAACGGAGGTGGAGAGATCGGAGTTGGCGAAATTGACGCCGTTGAGATTCGCCGTTTCCAGATAGGCTTGCCAGATCGTGAGGTTGGAGCAGTCGTAGCCGCTCAGGTCGGTGCCCAAATGCAGCAGCAGGTTGAGCAGGTTTCCGGCCAGGTAGCCAGGCTCCAGGGGATTGTGATGTTGGTGGGTGTAGAGGAGTGTGGTGAGGTGTTTTGAGAGGGTGGCGGGGGTTTTGAACTGCTGGAGGAGTTGGTCGAGCAGGGGTTGGAGAAGAAGACGCGCCTGGATATCGCGGATGTAGTCTTTGGCTTCGGCTTTGAGCAGACTATGTTGGTTGAGGTAGAGACATGGAGAATTGGGATGTTGGATTTCTGTGGCGATCGCCCCAATCAGTTTCTCGCTGACATATTCCATCACGACGGGTTGCAAACTCAACAGACCATCGTGATGCTCTAGGAGTGACCGTTGCCCCAGGGAGGTCAGGGCATCGAGGATTTGCCGACGAGATGGCGTTGGGAAGATGTCGTCGCAGAGGGTGTTGAGGGTGATGGGGTCGCGGGCGATCGCCAATCCCTGCAATGCCGCAATCTCCATCGGTGAGAGTCGATTGAAATGCTGATCCAGCAGCGCACTGATCTCAGCCAGAATAGCGGTTTCCTGGCGAAGAAACGCCCCCACACTGCCTCCAAAGAGATCTTGGATGGTCGTGCTAATAATTTTCAGGGCTAAGGGATTGCCGCCATAGCGATGCACCAGCTCATAACTGGCCTGTTCAGATTCTTGAATGATGCCCTTGGCCTGTAGGATTTGTTGCCCGCCTTGGACGGTTAGCCCTTTGAGGGAAAAGGCTCGGGTCGTCTGGTGTTCGCCGGCTAACAGGGTAAATTCCTTGGTCTTTTCGCGGCTGGTGATCAGGAGGCAACTGGTGTGCTGGGTTTCGCCGACCCGCTGCAGTAAGTGGCCATAGTCTTCATAGCCAGCCCGATAGTGGCCACTGCTGCAGCCCCCCTGCAACAGGGTCTCCAGGTTGTCCAAAATCAGTAAACAGCGCTGCGCCCGCAGCCGATCCAGAAATGCTTGGATGGATGGCTGCGCGGGAACGAGCTGGGAGGGGGTCGAACGAGCGAGGGCATTGAGCACATCGGAGAGCAGCGCAGAGAGGGGAGGCGCATTGTGGAGCGATCGCCAAATCACACAGTCAAACCCTGGGACATGCTGGGCGAGGTAGGTCACCAGATGGGTTTTACCCATGCCGCCCACCCCAAACACCCCGATCAACCGACAGCGATCAACCGTCAGCCATTGGGTTATCGTAGCCAGCTCATCCTGCCGCCCATAACAGGTTTCGACATGGGCCGCCTCTCCCCAATCTTGGTAGGGCATCGGAGAGGTCGGTAAGTGGCCGGATAAGCAAGGTTCTGAACGTGGGAACACCCTGAAGGTGTCTGCCAGAACGGTAGAGGGTGGAGCGTTTAATCGAGGGGATAAAGCGCTGAGGCGGCGCTCGATCACCCGTTTGCAGTTGAGCTTGGTGACCTTTTCCCCCACCACATTGGAGAGCAACTGCCACAGGGACGGGCCAATATGTTTGCGGAGGTAATGCGCCGAATAGCCACAGGATTCGGCGATCTGGTCATAGCTTTGCCGCTCGCCAGACCAGGCCGCCTGCAGCAGTGCCCGTTGAGCATCCCCGAGATGGCATCCCGTTTTTTCAAAGACGAGGGCATCGGTAAGATCTAGGATTTGGCGATCGCTCACAATGGCATCATTCAATCCACTTAACCAATCTGCTTAATGCTTCCTATCTTTAGAGAAATAGAAGAACGCTGAGGTGTTTCCTGATACCGTCTCCCCCTGAACCTGGCTGGCAAAACCTGGAACAAACCTAGACATTCGTAACAGATCGTAACCTAACCCCTGGAATGTCCGGTATCGATCTCCTGGGCAGAACTGCTGATAATTCAGTCACTCCTGCTGCACAACGCAGACATTCTTGCTCAGACTCGCTCAGAGGTTGGCTTATGACTGATCATCGATATCCCTTAACCCGTCGGCAACTGCTGTATAGCTTGCTGGCCACCGGAGCGCTAGGCGTGACGTCCCAACTTGGCGCTTGTTCTCCCACCTCACCCCCATCTTCAGACACCAGTGAGGCTCCGCCCGCTGACGGCGAGGCAGAGCCCCTCGTGATGGGATTTATCTATGTTGGCCCTAAGGATGACTATGGCTGGAACCAAGCCCATGCGGAAGGTGCCGCTGGGGTGTCTCAGCTCCCCGGCATCAAAGTGGTTGAAGAAGCCAGTGTACCCGAAACGGCGGCTGTAGCCGAAACGATGCGCGGCATGATTGTCCAGGATGGCGCTAAAGTCCTGTTTCCCACCTCCTTTGGTTACTTTGACCCCCACATTTTGGAACTGGCCGAGGAATTTCCGGAGGTGCAATTTTTCCACTGTGGCACCCTCTACGAAGAGGGCAACCATCCTGCCAACGTCGGCAGCTATTTTGGCTTCATCGATCAGGCCTACTACATTGCGGGCATCGTGGCCGCCCACACGTCGCAAACGAGCAAGCTCGGCTTTGTGATGGCAAAACCCATTCCCCGCATCGTCCGCACCCTCAATAGCTGGATGCTGGGGGCGCGCTCGGTCAACCCGGAGGCGACCACGCAGCTCATCATCACGGGGGAATGGACTGACTCGGTGAAAGAGGCAGAAGCCGTCAACAGCATGGCGGATCAGGGCATTGATGTGGTCACCTGCAACGTGGACAACGCCAAGGTGGTGATGGAAACCGCTGAAAAGCGTGGCATTTTTTGCAGTGGCAACGCCGTCAACCAGGCTGCCGTTGCCCCCAATGGCTATTTGACGGGGGCTGAATGGGATTGGACCGGGGTGTATTCCAGCTATGCCCAGATGATTCAGGAGGGCAAAACCTTGATGAATGGTGAGATTCCCCATCTCTACTTGGGAGGGCTGAAGGATAACTTTGTGAAACTGTCTCCCTATGGTGCTGCCGTCAGCGATCAGGCCAAACAGGACGCCGAGACCGCCAAAGCCAGCCTGCTAGACGGTTCACTCATTGTCTACAAAGGCGAAATGAAGGATAACACCGGGACGGTGGTCATTCCGAGCGGCACCGAATATCCAGATGGCACCCCAGAACTAGAAAAAATGGACTGGCTGGTGGAAGGGGTCATTGGACAAATCACAGCGTAGCGTAGGTGGCTTTGATATGCCTCGTCATTGGCGTTCAATTTTAGAGGCCATCTGCATTCCAGTGGGGGCGATCGCCCTAGCGTTGGTGCTATTTGGTGGGTTCTGCGTGGTGCAAGGCTATTCTCCCCTGGCTGTGTATGCCTCTATTTATGAGGCTGCGTTTGCCTCGTGGTTTGCCTGGCAAACTACGCTGATTCGCGCGGCCCCGCTGATGTTGAGTGCCCTCTGTACGGTCTTACCCGCTCGGCTGGGGTTGATCATGATTGGGAATGAGGGGGCACTGGTGCTGGGGGGGCTGTTTGCAGCCGTTGTTGGGCTGAAGGTGGAGGGGCTTTCGCCCAACCTGGGCTTGCTGCTGATGGCCCTCACGGGAATGGGGGTGGGCGGGATGTGGATCGCCATGATCGGGGCCCTGCGGTATTACCGGGGGGTGAATGAAACCATTAGCAGCCTCCTTTTGAACTATGTGGCGATCGCTTTCCTCAAGCACATGGTAGAAGGGCCCTGGCGCGATCCTAGTTCCCTCAACCAACCGTCTACTTACCCCCTGCCAGATCTGTTACTGCTGGGAGATTTTCCCGGTTCTCGGATCCACTACGGGCTGTTGTATGGGCTGGTGGTTTGTGCGATCGCCCATGTGCTGATCCAACGCACCACCTTTGGGTTTGCGGTGCGGGTTGTGGGTGGCAACACCCGGGCTGCCCGAATTGTGGGGCTCACCATCGGCAAATTAACGCTGATGATCTGCTTTTTGGCGGGTTCCTGTGCAGGTCTGGCGGGCATGGTGGAGGTGGCCGCTGTCCATGGGCGCGCCAATGGTAATTTACACAGCAACTATGGCTACACCGGAATCCTGGTAGCCTTTCTGGCCAAGCACAACCCGCTGGCGGTGGTGCTAGTTTCGATTTTGCTCGGCGGCATTTTAGCCAGTGGCAGTTTGCTGCAACGCACCTACGGCATGCCCGACGCCACCGTCCTGGTTTTACAGGGCCTCATTTTTCTAGTCATTTTGTATAGCGAATCGTTGTATGGCAAATTTCGCTGGTTTCAGGAACCCAACTGGGTGGACGACGAGGCGTCCTCTGCCGCTGTTTTGGAAAGCGTACAACCGCAGTGATGCCTTTAGCGATGTCTCCCGTGATACCTCCATGATTTTTTGCCATCTAACTGCCCATTGCGCCATGTTCCAGTCTGTAACACCCACGGAGAATGAACCATGACCCCAGATGCGCTTGGATGGTTGGGGGTGCCCCTAGCGATTTTGGGTGGGGTTTTGCGAGGCAGTGTCCCGTTTTTGCTGGTCAGCCTGGGTGAATGCCTGACGGAGAAAAGCGGCAAAATCAACCTGGGTTTAGAAGGCACTCTGCTGATGGGGGCCATGAGTGCCTATGCGGCCTCGTTTCACAGCGGATCGCCCTGGGTCGGGGTGCTCGCAGCGGCGGGCGCGGGTATCGTCATGGGAGCGATTCATGCCTGGCTGGTGCAACGCCCTAAGGTCAATGACATTTCCGTGGGCATTGCCATGATGTTGTTTGGGGGTGGGGTGGCGTTTTATCTAGGGAAACCCTATATCCAGCCGATTGCCCCTCAGCTTCCGGCCATTTCCCTGGGGGGCTGGAGCTCGCTGCCGCAGGTGCAGTCGGCGTTGCAACTGAGCCCGCTGTTGCTGCTGGGGCTGGCGATCGCCCCTCTGATGCAAG
This sequence comes from Leptolyngbya sp. CCY15150, assembly GCF_016888135.1. NCBI lineage: Bacteria > Bacillati > Cyanobacteriota > Cyanophyceae > Leptolyngbyales > Leptolyngbyaceae > Leptolyngbya > Leptolyngbya sp. CCY15150. The sequence goes on along the minus strand of NZ_JACSWB010000105.1, from coordinate 2,406 downwards.
GTTTTTTTTCATCCACCCGCTGGGGCTTGATTGTGCGGGCGGTGGGGGAGAGTCCGGCGGCGGCCAGAGCGATGGGCATTCCGGTCAAACGAGTCCAAGCGCTGTGCATCATTCTGGGCAGCCTCTTGGCGGGCATGGCGGGGGCGCATCTCTCCCTCTATTTTCCGGGTAGCTGGAATGAAAATATCTCCAGCGGCCAGGGGCTGATTGCGGTGGCGCTGGTCATTTTTGCCCATTGGAAGCCGATGCAATGTCTCTATGCCGCGCTGCTTTTTGGCGGAACTCAGGGCTTGGGGCCAGTGCTGCAATCCGTGGGGGTGGAGTCCTATTACCACGTCTTCAATGCGTTGCCCTATGTGCTCACCCTAGCGGTGATGGTGCTGACCTGTTCGCCGCATCATGCCTCGGAGGGAGCCCCCGCATCATTGGGGAAACCCAATCAGGACTAGGGGCTCTCGCATCGCCAGGGAATGCCCCTGAACAATGAAATTCTGCGCTTTTTCATCCAAGGTAGGAACATAGTAGCCATGGGACAGGATACCTTTGATTTGCTCATCCAGCGGGCGACACTGCCGGACGGATCACAGGTGCAAGTCGGTGTAAAAGGGGGGGTGATTCGGGCGATCGCCCCAGCGAATATCAACCTTGGTGGAGCCCATTACCAATTAGACGCGCAAGGGAATCTGCTATGCCCCGGCTTTGTGGATGGGCATATCCATTTGGACAAAACTTTCTGGGGCCTGCCCTGGCAGCCGCACATCCCCGGCACCACCATTCGCCAACGGGTCGATATTGAGAAGGCCGCGCTCAAGACCTTGCCCCTCCCGGTGGAAGAGCGCGCCGCTCGGCTGGTGGAACGGGCGATCGCCCAGGGCACCACGGCCATGCGCACCCATGTTGACATTCATCCCGAGGTGGGGCTGCGGAATTTGGAGGGGGTTTGCCAGGTGCGCGATCGCTATCGCGAGTGGATCGATATCCAGATCGTGGCCTTTCCCCAAAGTGGCCTGTTGTCCTGCCCAGGAACCCTGGATTTGCTAGACATTGCCCTACGAGAAGGGGCAGATGTGCTCGGGGGTCTAGATCCTGCGGGCATGGACAATGACATCGCCGGGCATCTTCACTGCATTTTTAGCCTGGCCGAAAAGCACCAGGTCAACCTCGATATTCACCTGCATGACCCCGGCCATTTAGGAATTTTTGAGCTAGAGCAAATTGCCCACCTGACCGAAGCCTGTGGGATGCAAGGGCATGTGGCCGTCAGCCATGCCTACTGCCTGGGGATGGTGCCCGATGACATTGCAGCGGCCACCATCGAAACCCTGGCTAAACGGGCGATCGCCATCATGACCAATGCCCCAGGCCATCACCCTTTCCCAACCATCGCGCGTCTGCGAGAAGCTGGCATTACGCTCTTCTCAGGGTCGGATGATGTGCGTAACGCCTGGTGCCCCTTCAGCACCGCCGATATGCTAGAACGCGCCATGCTCATCGCCTACCGCTCTAACTTTTTGACCGATGAGGAGCTGGCCATTGGGTTTGAGATGGTCACCACGGGAGGTGCAAAAGTCATGGGGCTAGAGCACTACGGAATTGAGGTAGGAGCCGCTGCTGATTTGGTGATCATGGCCGCTGGCTCGGTGCCAGAGGCGATCGCCACCCACGCTCCCCGTTTATATGTCATCAAACGCGGACAGATAAAGCATTCTTTATCCATGTCAACCTCGCACTAAATTCATCCCAATAGGTTGGGCGCTGGTGGTGTCGCGTGACGTTTGGGCATCCGTTAGAAGGACACCTCATCCCGTTCAACGGAACGGGCTAGGTTGAAGTCGTACCGTTTCTGATCCGGCTGCCCATCCAAATGCCGTCCATGCGGTTGAGCGATCGCTGGCGTCTCAGGTGCAGGCATCATCCGGTCGTCCGATAGTTCAATAGACTCCAGAGCGATCGCGGCTGGCGTAGCCAAGGGCTGCGGTTCAACGGGTTCAACGGGTTCACGTTCAGTCGTTGGCAATAGGGCGATCGGTTTGGGTGTCGAGTCCGACGTTTGAGTGCGTCGTCGTCGAGAGACATACGCCGCAAATTGCACGGGGAGCCACAGTGCTGTGAAGATGAGCGTTGCGGCAAAAGCATTGTCTAATGCAGTGTTGATGAATTCCATAGGACAGTCGTGTGAGATCAGCGTCTAGGCGGTGCATTTGGATCGCCACCCATATTATACCTGGTAAACCGGGAACATCGTAAAGGGAGTGTCTCTAGTTTTTGGATGGCGGGTGCGATCGCTTGGTGTGAGATCATCTTACTAGTTCCCGGTAAACTGATTAAAGTGAAGAGCAGTCAACGGGAGGCATGGGCATGGCCAAGACCAAAGGAGCCAAAGGCGGCAATCCTGATCCGGTGCAG
>NZ_JACSWB010000104.1 GCF_016888135.1 Leptolyngbya sp. CCY15150 | reverse complement strand
TCAACCCGACCCAAGCAGAAGAGACCTACTCGATGGTGACGGCGAACCGATTCTGGTCACAGATTTTCGGGATTGCCTTTTCCAACAAGCGCTGGCTGCACTTCTTCATGTTGTTTGTGCCGGTGACGGGTCTGTGGATGAGCTCGGTTGGCATCATCGGTCTAGGCTTGAACCTACGGGCCTATGACTTCACGTCGCAGGAGATTCG
>NZ_JACSWB010000103.1 GCF_016888135.1 Leptolyngbya sp. CCY15150 | reverse complement strand
TCTGTCGAATCCTGAACGAAAGAATGAGCTTTTTCAACCAATCTATTGACACTGTTCTCAATAAGCTCATGCAAGATGTTCATACTGAGAATTGCTGAAGCTCATGAGTCCAAGTTGCTAAAGCTTATTGCTCAAGGATAGCGCTTGCCTTGCGTAAGTCCTGTCCTCAATCTGCGGTCAATTTGCGCGCTACAACCCTTAAAAGATAGGTTACATTGCTCAAACTCCCTCACAGTAAGCATCCCAAGCTCGATCGTCGCAGTCAAATAGCCCCGGATCTCGGCCACTTATCCCCGGGCGCGACACCTTGTGTCGGAGAAGTCGCAACTGCTAAACCTGAGGTTCCGGTAACTTCAGCGTCCCAAATTTAGGTGACCAGAACTCCCCGCGACTCTGGAAGTAGGCAACCTCTTTGCACTTACCGCGGCGACTTTCCAGAATCGAACAGCGCAGCATCATCTTGTCTTGCCCGTCTTTGATATAGGCGTGGCGCTCCAGCAACGCGCCGCAGACGGGGCAGGGATGATCCACGAACATTTCTGGGTTGAGAGCTTGCCGCTGGGCGTGGGGAAGTTCATAGCGTTTGGCTTTGGCATTCCAAAACATCACCGTGCCACAGCCCGCCCCTGAGCATTTGAGGAAGTGCTTCGCTTTCATCTTCTTGGAACGAGAGGGGACTTTGGTCATTGCCTCTCCGCAGATGGGGCACTTGGTTTTAGTCGGTTGCCCGTTGGCGGGTTTGACCTTAGAGGCGGTTGATTGCTTAGCGGGCATTCTATCCGACGTCTGTGGCTGCTCAGCAAAAGCTGGGAGAGATAGGAGTTGGGTTTTTGCCTGGGCGATCGCGGGCGCAAAGTATCCCCGATTCCAGTCAATTAGGTAGGCTTGCCAGTCTTGTTCTCCTGTGGCGATCGCATCCAACGCCGTCTCCATCTGAGCGGTAAATTCCGGCTGAATCAAGTCGGGCAGCAGCTTTTCCAAAGCCCCGTCCAGTTCCAATCCCAATGCCGTTGGCTGCAACTTTCCCTGCAGCAGGCCTACATACTCTCGTTGCCGTAAGGTTTTGATAGTCGGAGCATAGGTACTGGGGCGACCAATCCCCTTTTGCTCCATCAGCTTCACCAGCTTGGGTTCGCTGTAACGCGGCGGCGGTTGGGTTTGCTTCTGATCCGCCTGGGCCTGCTCCAGTTGGAGGGCTTGCCCTTGAGTAATAGCAGGCAAAACTGAATCCGCACTGATGTTGTTCCAGTAACAGGTGTATCCGGCAAAGTCCAGCACCTGGCCGCGAGCTTCCCAGTACGCTTCGCCAGACTGGGTGACGATGCGCGTTTTGCGAAGCCGCGCCGGAGCGCATTGCGAAGCCACTGCCCGATTCCAAATCAGCTCATAGAGCTGGGCTTGATCGGAGGACAGTTCCCGCTGAAGCTGCTGGGGTAGGTGATTCACATCCGTCGGGCGAATGGCTTCATGGGCCTCTTGAGATCCCTTGATGGCCCGGTGCTGGGTGGTTTTGCGCGGCACGTTGGTGGGATCGTGCTGCTGGAGGTACTGACGAACTGACTCACAAAAGGGCGCTGAAAGGATGACCGAATCGGTGCGCATGTAGGTGATGTGACCCTTTTCGTAGAGAGCCTGGGCCACCTTCATGGTCTGTTCGGGGCTGAAGTGGAGTTTAGAGCCAGCAGCCTGCTGCAAGGTCGAGGTAATAAAAGGAGGCGGGGGCGATTGAGTGGTCTGTTTACCTTCGATGTGTAGAACTTTGTGGGAGTGGGTTTGGGCGATCGCCACCAGCTCATCCGCCCGTTCTTGAGACCTGACTCGATCCGATTCACTCTCAGCGCTTTGATCCTCCGCGTTTTTCGTAGACTTCCGCTGCGGCTTAGGACTACTGCGATAGAAGGCTTTGAAGCCCTCCCCATAGGTGACCCACACGCTCCAATAATCCTGCGGTACAAAGGCTTGAATCTCGCGTTCTCGAACACAGAGCAGGTGCAGCGTGGCGCTCTGGACTCGCCCCATGGACTTTGCGCCATTGTTCAGGGGCCAGACGACATGGCGACTGCCGGTGTAGCCCACCAGTTTATCCAAGCAGTCGCGGGCACGTCCAGCAGCGATGAGGTCTTGGTTGAGGGTGCGGGGATGGGCGATCGCCGCTCTCACCGCTTGAGGCGTGATCTCGCTGTAGACTACCCGCTGAGGATTCCGCAGATTCAGCGCCTGCTGCAAGTGCCAGCCGATGGTTTCCCCTTCGCGATCGGGGTCGGTGGCGATGTAGACGCGATCGGCGGCTTTGACCGCCTGGCGAAGTTCTGAGAGCACTTTCTTAGAACGAGCATCGCGGGGCTGGTAGCGACAGTCAATGGAACCGGCCCCCAGGTCAAAGCCCAGGGCATCGTCGCCGTCATTGGCGAGTTCGCGAACATGGCCCATGCTGGCTTTAATCACCCAGCCTGAACCCAGGATTTGCCCCAGTTTCTTCACCTTGCCGGGGCTTTCAATCAGTAACAGATTTGGCATGGTCTCTTCAGATTACCTCTCAACTTAATAGTACATTTGAATCTTCTCAGGCGTAATTTAAATCTTCAGTTGTCCTTCATAAGGAGAGGTCGATGGCAAGGTCTAAGACTTGGTGAAGAACACTCATTTAGTTCCTAGTAGTGTTGATGTTGTGTAGTTACGGTCGCAGCCAAGACAACGATTTTTTTGAGCAGCACAAAGACAGTATTCAGGCTGGTTGACTGACAAAAGTGTTGAGGGACAGTTGGATCTACCGTCCCGGCAAGGGCTGGAAGCGACTGAATCACTATCATCTAGACCTGGGAGAGGTCATCCTGTTGCAGGGAGTGAGCTTGAACAAAACGAAATCTCTCAGCAGTTTGCACCTTGCTCTAGCCCGTGATGCCCTCTCAAGGCAAGTGTGGATGGTTGCCTCCGACCAAGTCACTAGTCTCAAAACCTTCCAAGAATACAGCGAGCGGTTTCAAATTGAAGAGGAATTTTTAGATGAAAAGGCCAATGGTTTTCAACTGGAACGCTCTGAGATTCGCTCTGCTCCGGCACTATCGCGGCTTTGTTTGGTCATGGCGGTGGCCACTTTACTGCTGA
>NZ_JACSWB010000102.1 GCF_016888135.1 Leptolyngbya sp. CCY15150 | reverse complement strand
CTCTCAGTGATCTCAAGCTTGAATGGACGACTCATTTCTATCCTCCAGGATTGACCCTCCCTCTATTCTATGTCCCTTTAAATTAAATTGGTATAACAAGTCTGTCATTGAGTTGTAAATAGATTGGGTTGCAGATAGATTTCAGATAGGTTATAAAGACTACAAGTAGAGGTAAAACGAGTATGCAAGTATGTGCTGGGGCTAAAATGCAGTGTAGCTTTGGTGCTGCACCATCGGTATTAAAAACCACGCCTAAAGGAGCACCTGTCATAGCTGAAGGTGCTGTAACAGCAACAATTGCTGATCATGTTCCCATAGACAATATTCCCTCCTTTGGTCTATGCATAGCTCCAACTAATCCAGCAGTTATTGCTGCAACAGCGGCAGCGTTCGGCGTTCCAACTCCTGCGCCTTGTATTCCTGTAACTACTTCTCCTTGGACAGCAGGTTCATCAACAATATTAATTAATGGAGACATTGCTCTTAATCCGTCTTCAACATGCTTGTGTGCTTGGTTAGGTGTAATCATGATTGCGGATTCTGGACAAGGTAGTGTTCTGATTCCTTAGTTTGATGAGTAATTGAAATATATCGGTACATTAGTTCAAGGAAATCACGCCACCTTGTAGAGCAACAGTTCCACCCTGAACGATCACGCTTCCACCCAATACTGTGACATTACCACCTTGTAGGGTTAACCCGCCTGCAGCCATTGCAGAAATAGCTGCAGCAGAAATATCAAGATTTCCTGGAGCAGAAAGAGTCATATTTCCAGTTGATTGAACAGTGATACTCCCACTAGCATCGCTGAGAGTCAGCGTGTGCCCTCCGGCTGTTTGGAGTTGAATCATCTGTTCACTATCATTCAGACGGATTTTGTGCCCGCCAGTTGTTTCAACGTAAATTCCTGCCTTGGTGGATGCATCTTCTTCAACAAACTGCAACTTATGCCCTGTTCGAGTCTGCAATGTTCGTAATCTGACTTTGCCATCCTGTACATTATCCGCAGGTGAATTAGGCGGAGCATCTTGCCCATTCCAAACCCCTCCAAGAATGTAGGGACGATGAATATCGCCGTGCTCAAAGGCTACAAGTACCTCATCATCAATTTCTGGCAGACAATCAAATCCTCGTCTAGAGCCAGCTCCCATACTAACGACCCGTGCCCAGTTGCTGGCATGGTCTTCTGTCAATGTTGGGAATTTGACTTTAACTCGTCCCATATTGTCAGGGTCTTCATTATCTGTGACAATACCGACCAAAAACGTTTGGCCAGGCTGGAGACGACGTGCAGGGGCAAGCGTGGACAGCAGATCACCACAACGTAGTCCGCGAACGCTAAACTCAGTCGTATAAACTCGTTCTGTGTAGATATGTCGAGTTTCCGTGACGTAATACTTACCATTGTGTGGCCCCATATCTTCTAGTTCGATGATGCGCCCTGGGCGAATATTGGGATTCCCTTCAGCCCTTGCATCAGCATAGATAAAGACGCCACCTAGCTCATTACATAACGCCTCTGCTATTAAGTCCGCTTCCTTCGGTTGAAAGACGGGTTGATCCACAATAATCATTTTTGGATCGGATGGCTGCCCGTCAAAATCACTGCTCAGGTCACTGCCCCTACCATTATCAGTTTCAGTCAGTAGTTTTTCTCTCTGAGCTGTCGAAATAATAGGACGTTTGGCAGTGTAATCCCAGCCACGTACTTCCACCTCCTTAACTTGCTCTGCGCTGGAAACGCGTACTCGAAAACTACGGATATCCCTGAGCCACTTTAACTCTAAGGTATTGTCTGAAGATGGTTTACGAAAATTGAGCTTGCCATCTTCCACAAATAGCTCAAATCCAATACGCGATGCTCGTTCTCGCAGGAACTCCATATTCGTTTGATTTTCTTGGAAAACATAATCGTGGGGTACGCCACTTTCATCAACTGTGCCTAGATCAATACCAACCTCCTGAACAACTTTTTTAAGAATATCGCTATCCGTCATATTTTGAAACGAACGATTATGGCGGCCTCGATGGAGACGATGCGAAACATCATATCCGCGTAGGGTAATAGGGGCTTGAGTTTGCTCCGTGAAATGAGTTTCAATTGCCGTAATTTCACCCTCAATTAACTGACCAGAATTTTCTTGATCAAAGTCTTCACTTGAGGCTGTGCTAGAACTCAAACTAATTTTGATCTCTTTACCAATCTCAATAATATCTTTATGCTTCCAAGCCTGATCATCGGATTTACCTGGAGCGTAATCATTCCGGATGGTTAATAGGAACATTGCTGGCAAATGTAAGCTTTCTTCAACAACAACTTGCAGAAGAGCATCCATAATTTCTGGTGGATCGGTCTCACCATCAATTTCAATGTGTGGTAATGCTTGGTAGTTACCGGAAGGTTCTATAAGGTTTTGAAGCATAATCTGTCTATCTGGTGTGAACTGAAGAATCCAATTGAATGGATCTCTGGAGGAAAATGAATAATTTTAGACTAATGCCTGGCTTTGGCTGATTATATATCGAACTCCTTGGTAGGTTATACCCTACATGACCAATGTCTATATAACTCAAGTTAAATTTCGCACCTGTGACCTACGGTTTTCATAGCTGTCCATAACTCGATCAACATCTTGTGATGTTTGCATGGAAGGCAGCATGGATGGATCAGCTTCTTTTAGAGTTAAACTATCAATCTTGGCTCGAACAGGTGTTCCATCTGGCAAGAACATAATTAGCTTATAGGATAAACTTTCAATGAAACAACACGGCATGAGTGCCTTGGTTACACTTCCCGATGTTCCCCATACAAATGCATATAAGGGAGTTCGCTGACTGTTTTGTCCATCTTGTGCTTGCTGACTATTACTTTGTTGACCTGCTGAGCCACTTTGCAGGTTGCCAGAAAATGCAACAAATTCAACGGCCTGCCTAAATGGCATAATATACTTCTCTACGACATTAATTTGTTCTTCGTAAGTATCAAAAATTATGTCGTTGATGACCAGAGTGTTTGCATCAATGGAAGAGAAACTAACTTTTGGTTTTCCTGACTCTTGAGCTTTTGCTCCCGGACTTTCAGAAACATTTACCTTATGACTAAACGTTATTTCACTGGGATTAAACATGAACTCAATCTTGGAAACTCCTGGATCAAAGGGTAGTAAAAAGGCTTTTTCAAGTGGCATTTGATTCTCCTGCTATAGTATGAAACTTAGACATCAACTCAACATGACATATCAACTGGAAGAGTAAAGACCTAATCGTTCTTGCTCCCGCTGTAACCTAAGGTGAATCATATAATATACCTCCTGGCATAGGTCGGCTAATTGAGTTCCTGCCTGTAAATCATGTCCTATCAAAACAATGTTAATTCGCTCAAGAGACTGCATTTTTTTTGACTGTCCACTAGTCAATGCTGTATTAGAATGACTAACAACATTTAACCAAGGCAAAGGTGTAAATGTATGAAATGATTGGCGTTCTTGCTCCAGGGATAAGCGATCGCGTAGAAGTAGGTAAACAACCTGTGCTAAAACCTCCAATTGTTGAGCATCAATGTCACCACCTCCCTCTAACATCTGTGGTAGGGCTTGGGTCATAGGGTTGATGAATGTTGTTAGAGAACTGTTGTCCACCTCAGAACGAAGTGCTGTCATCGGACTCATCAACGTTTCTGTTATGGGAGATTGCTGCTCAAAATAATCTGACCATGGCTCTGTTTTTGTGAGCCCGTCGGTCACGTTTTGCCTTTCTTGTTGAACCGTTTGTCCTAACAAATCTTCTAGGCTTGACCAATTGCTAGGTGTATTGGTCGGCAATGTATTTAAACCTTCAGTTACTTGGGAGGGGATCGGTAGCTTCTCTAACAGTTGCTGTGCAGCAGTGAGGTCTTGGGGTAGATCATCCAACTCAGGCATTTGATCTTCTACATCGTCCAACATGTTTAAATTTGGCACCAGGGATTGATAAGCTCCTAGGGGCGATCGCTGCACTAAACTTGGCATATCTAGAGCATCAGTAGCCATGTCTGGATTAGTCGCTGCACTATCTGGCTCAGTGAGAGATTGATCTCTAGGTGATACCTGCTGATCTAATTTGGTCAGTAATGATGGCTGAATAGTGGTGGGTGGCGGATCTACTAACGATATATCTGTTGATGGTAGTTGCGGCAAGCTTGGTGAAATGGGAGCAGGGCGATCGCTCTTGGGTATTTCTCCCGAATATGGAGGTGATTCAACATCAGGGCTGGGTAAACGTTGCAGATCCTGCATGAATTTGGCCCGAATTGATGTCGAAGCTGGAGGTGGAGGAATGTCTGTGTCGGATTTGGGAGTGGATGCTGCTGGAATCTCTGGGGCATGTATCTCTTCGCGGACAGGTGGTAGATCTGGCAAGAGCCGAGCCTGTACCTCAGGCATGATCTTACTTAAGGGGAGACTCGTAGCTAATGTATTCGTCATGGAATCCACTGGCGAAACAAAAGATGGATTCACAAAGGGCTGGATTGTTTGACTAGGAGAATCTAGGTTAAAGGGAGGGATAACAGAGTCAGGATCCTCCACTCGCTGCAGCACGTTCAACATGGGCATCGTTGACAGCGGCTCTAATCGGGGAGTCACATCAGGAGCGATCGCCCCTGTCTCTTCAATTGGGAGAAACTCTTGAGGCGTGAATTGTCCAGCATCAAAGATATTTGGCGGGAGGATGGTCTCCGGAGCGCGCTCTAGGCTTGGTTGAACTGTGGGTAGTTCCAGTCTGGGTTGCAGTTGATCATGAGGACTCACGTCTATCTGCGGGAACAATTGGAGGCTCTCTGAGACCGGGCGTTTGATGGAAGCTTCAGAACCTGGGACTGAGTCTTGAGCGCCATCTAGCTGTCGTTGCAGGGGCGATCTTGCTTCCACGGTTGGATCAAAGCGGGGGGCGATCGCCTCTGATCCATCAGAATCGATGGATGACTCTCCTAACGTGTCGTTTGTCTGCGGCTGTGGTAAGTCATTTGGTGATGCCTGAATAGTTCCCTCAGAAAACTGTTCTATAGGGTCAGGAGCTGGAACATTATCAGATTTTGTTGTTTGTACCTCTGGAAGGCTTGAAAGCGGCAGAGATGGCGTGTGGGTATCTGTTTGAGGATCAAATGCCGATGGTGGCGTGGGCAGTGGATGAGGGATGATGTTAGAACCTAGCGGTTCCAGAGCGTCAGCCTGGATAGGGGGAGCAGTAGGGGATAAATCTGGGGGTACAACCGCGTCTGGAGTCTCTGAGCGAGATAAGTCTACATTCTCCTCGGTCGTGCTCTCTACCAAGCCAGAGCGATCGCTTCTCGGTGTGGTAGCCGGACTGGGCTTGGTTGCAATGTCAGGCGGCAAACTTGGACGAGGTAGAGTGGAAGCGCTATCGGGTGAGTCAAGACTATGGTCGGGTTGTTGAGGAGCAATGCTGGGTAGAATAGAGGGATCTAGGCTTGGAACATCTGGAAGCGATCGCCGTTGAATCGGCCAACGAGGCTCAGTAATATCTCTTGGGTCTAGATTTCTCAGATGGGAGGGTAATTGAGATTGAATTGTCTCAGCTAGACTATCCTGTAAGGATGGTGGCAGTTGTTCCCTACCCCGTTGAAATAGACTCTTGAAAGACTCTTGATCAACAGGTAGGCCCGGCTCCGAGGGCAAAAACTGCGATAGCGGCGGTTGCTCACCTAGTTGTGCCAGCGACTCTGGAGTCAGAGATGGATATTGTGGTAACGATGGTATATCAAGGGATGCTACATCTGGTTGTGCTACATCAGGGAGTGATCCATCTGATGGCAGAGGATTAGGGGGCATCGATGGAACAATATCATCATCCAGACTAGGAGGAGTCAGAGATTGGGGAATACGTTCATCCTGTAAAAAATGATGAAACCTAGCACGAACAGGAGAGAGGTTTAAATTCTGGGGAGCTTGGAGTGCAGCCGCCAACTCTGGATTAGATGAAACATAGCCTAGAAAATCATCCTGAATCTGTTGCCCCAGAGATGGAGCTGCTGCCATTGAGGACAGTTGCCCTGGTAATGCCGTAGCGGCTTCCTGAGATGAGCTTAACAAGCCTAGGGGCGATCGCACCAGACTTTGTATCTGCCCCAATGGAGCCGACAAGCCTAACGATGGAGGTAGCCCTAGTAATGGCATGAATTAACGATTCCTACGTTGATTGTCTACTCTCAGTACATCTACAGTTACGGTCTCCCAAACTTCACCTAGCTATAATACCCCGAAGCATCTCTATCTTCTAACATCACCTGCGCGCTATCTTCGTACTGACGCTCAACCTTGAGCCCTTCATAGGCAATGGTCAATTCTTCAATAGCAACCGTTGTTGCATCCGCTTGCATAGCAGGCGCTTTCCACTCCACCGGTACAGCTCCAATTAACGTCCAACACTGCATAGTTTCTCCCGCTTGATTAAATAGCAAAATATTTATATTGCGTCTTTCTGGACGCTTGCTAGAATCTAAGAGTGTCTTCATCCACTCCCAAAACATTAGATTATCTGTAATGCCTCGCTTGAGCGTTACGTCTGTAAACTCAGCTTGCTCCAAGAGAATTCGGCGCTGGTCATTCACTCCTCCTTCCCGATGAGATGTATAATTGACCTTGACACCTAATCCAGAACATTCATTAAATGACGCCTTAATTTCACTTTCCATTTCTACATAGAAACGATTCGCCGTCACATAGTTAAGCTGATAATTATGTTGCTCGCTTTCAGTTTCCCCCTGAGATGGGGAGGTTTGTCCGCTGCTATTGGTAGTTTGTGCCATCAAAATCTCCTCTGATAGGATCCCTGTCGATCCTGTTGATTCAAGACTTCTTCATGCATTAATGCATAGACGCGATCGCTGAACTGACGTAATAATGCTGGATCCTTCATCACCTGCTTGGCAAGACGAGCTAAGTCTTCTGTATCAGTCATTTTGTGTCCTCCTTGCTAACGTCAAAATCTCTGCCATTGAATGGTCTATTGGAATTAAACCCAATTCACTCATCAAATACTGTCCCTCTGTGGTCTTGAGTAGTTCAGCCATGGCTAAACCGATTTCAGATTCCCTGGAAAACACCACCGACAACTGATATTGCAGCTGATTAGGATAGGTTGATAGATCTGGGAAATAGCTTCCTTTCCTGCCACATAGATCAGTAAATTCATCAATGGGCTGTCCTGTTGCTTGCAGCAACGGCTGGTGTTGACCATTACTGTCCCGAATGGCTAATGGATAGACTGAACATTGATTAAAGGCACGTCCTAGACGATCAAAGCCAATGGCGATCGGCGCATTGCGAGATTGATCTCGTAGTGTAAAATTCAAGCGAGAATACAAATTATTCTGAAAATTATTATCTTTATACTCTGATGTGTTTGCGATCGCTTGATCTCGCTCGGCCGCTGCCTCCCTCAGACTATGGAATCGAGACACTAAGGCATCATCATCACCTAATACTAACGTCTCAAACAAACGAATTGTATCCTGATTTCCAGACAATGTAGGATCAGGAAAATATAACGTCACCGCTTGACCATTACTGAGAATAGGATCTAAGGAGTCGCCGGTGTAAATGGTGCGAAGATCATCAAGAGAAATGTACCCCTCTAGTCGTCTTGGTGCATTGCCGTTGGGATGGTTGACATCACTAAATGGCACTAAAACAACTAGTGCATCTCTAGCAACGGGCACTGATTGAAAGTTTGCAGGGAAGTCAGCCCTCTCTCGCATAAATGCCACATCCCACAACCGGGGATATTGGAGAATAAACTCTTGGTTAGATACCGGTTCTTCTTGTGTGGTATTGCTATCAAATAATGTGATGCCACTCAAGGGTTGAGCGAGAATTTGTGTTTGTGAGAGCGTTACGGGGGAATGACGTCTAGTCTGGTTATATCGTTCTTCTATCGACTCCAATAAATTTGGCAGATGATCAAGACTAAAATCAGTACCTCGTAGCCGGCGTTGAAGTATCACATCCCAGTGGCTTTCAGATTCGATCATGTACCGAACCTCACGACCTCCGAGGGTATTGACATCGCTAAAATAACTGATGGGTTCATTTATCGGCGGCAGAACCTCAAGCTGCGGTCGCTCCTGGATGATCGATCGCCCTAGTTCTATTAAAAGCAATGTTGCGATCGCCCCTGCAACAATAAACCAGAGAAAGGAAGCTTGCTGAGTCTTGGCTTCCCGAACGTCAGACTCCTCCTGCTCTTCTGGCAAAACAATTGGCTGAGGTTCAGGTAGGTGCAATAGTTCTTTTAGCGCCTCCTCAGCCGTATTGAACCGTCCACCAGCGCCCACCAATCTTCGGAGGAATAAACGTAATGGCTCGTCAGCTAAGTCCAGCCAAGGCTGATTGGATATCAACTCTTGGGGAAGATTATTCACAGGATTAAGCTGACCACCAGCCAACTGAAATGCTACAGTTCCCAGATCAATCAGATCCTGCTGAAACGAACCTAGCTCTTGAGAACAGGTGGCGATCGCTTGGTATCTAGTATCTCCGGGAGTATAAAAGATGTGATTCCATAAAGCTAAATCTGACAGATAGATGAAAAAACGTCGTTCTTGCGTTACGCCGGCGACTCGAAATTGACGAAATAGCAAGCTTTTTAAGCTGATGTTGCCATGGGGAATACCTCGCTCTGAGACATCAGCAGAAAACCAAACTCGATAGGCACTATGCAAAAAGCGTAGGCTCTCAAGCACCTGCCTCAACATCTCCCGCACTTCGCTAGCAGACATCTTGGGAGAATGTGTTAAGTAATCTTCTAGCGTAACAATGCGATCGCCTAACGATTTGTAAACTAAATGACAGCGATTATTTTCAGGGTGGGTGATGACATCTAAAAGTTTAATGATGCGAAAATCTGGGCCATGTCCAATCTTTAGATTTAAATTAACCAAACGCTCAAATGATTGCTTGCGCTCTTGGATTTCCTTCGCACTAAAGTCGCTTTCGTTCAGAATATATTCTTTAATAAAAACATCATCATTATTCCGATTGATGCCACTATAAATACGTGTGTCTTCAGCGTTAACTAAACAGGATTTGACTGTATATTGATCCCACTGACTAGCACTAATTTGATGATTAGCAGGTAGGGGCTGAACGTCATAGTTGCCATGTTGATGGCGAGAAACGACTAATAATTCTTCCGCCGCACGAGATTCTTTAGGACTATGACCTGGTATAACAACTCGTTGAAGCGATGTCGGTTGAGGGATTGTCTCTAGTGGTTGAGTTTGTTGAGACTCGCTAGTTTCTTGGGAATCAGACTTTTCTTTCCCAGGTAGTGCCAGAGAACGGTAAATATTGAGGGCGGTTTTCTTGCCTCGTTGCATTAGGACTTGAGTGGGATGGTTAACAAAATTAAACACCTCACTTGCTTTTCGCCGAACTGGGTTAACTAGATCTGGAAGTCTCATAACTATGGCGTCATATGAAGTGGATATGAATCATCCAGGGGACTTTGGGGTTAGCTCTAGGCTAGACACTAGCCTAAAGATACTAGAGTGTTGCGGATCTAGCCAGTAACCTTAGATAGGGGTGAACGAGTGTTCACCTGTACAAAGAATGGGAAATATTGAGATAGATGCGTTGTTGCATACAGCAACATTGGCAAGAGCAAGACATTTAAGGGGGAGGCGGTGTCATTGTTATAGAACGGTCTTCCTTAGGATCTAGCCTGTCTAGTGTTGGAAGCGTTGAACCTGCCGTAATGTCGTCTAAATCATTAATCCGACGATATAGTTGGTAGAGATAATTCAAGTCCGAAGCATAGAGGCCTTCTACGACGGCTGGGCTAATGTCATCTAAAACACCCAGACGAGTAATGACACGAGACAGAATAATGATCGTTGCATAGGCAGGATTTGACTTCACGCGTGGATCCCGTAGGGGGACTATTTCGTCCATAGCCTTGGCTAGCCGCATGACGCCTTTCCGATGTAAATTTCCCTCCCCATCTAAATATCCTTTGGGCAACGTGAATTCAAATTCGGTCTGAAACATCAACACGACCTCAGCGTAGGTTTAGGAGCTGCATCAGGAGGAAGAAGAGCCCCAACATTAAAATCCATGCAAGCACTCATGTGTTTGTTCCCAATCAGGTCATAGGACACGAAGGTGTGAAAGCTGGCATCAAGGCCTTAATTTTGACTCGTATCTTCTGGCTCAACACGGACAAATTGCTCCACAGCCATTTCCAGTTCTTCAATTTCAATATCGCTACTTTGAGCATTCAAGTCTGCAATAGAATAGCGAACGGGCCAAGCTCCGCGAAAGTTAAACCGAACTTGTTCTTTGCCCGCCTGATTATAGACGACCAACGATCCTTCACGAAGCTGATCGCCCCACTGTCCTGCTTCTACGCTAGCAAACCATTCCCATAGTGATAACGATTTACTCATACCACGTCTGAGAATAATATTATCTGTTTTGACATTGCCGGGCATTTTAGTACGCCTAACTTGACCAAATTTTGCATTAGCCCACTGACCGGGCGTTACTTCCGCAAATTCAATAGCTTCTTGATGGCGCTTAAATCCCTGACATTCCAAGAAGATGACATCTCCATCACCTTTATTTCCATCTAGGATTAATTCTAGATAGAAACGACTAGCTAGGAGCATCTCCGGAAAGCTTAGTTCCGTTACCTTTGCCTTTGCCATTCAGTCTCCTATTGCACTCGTTCAATGCCTTCATGCACAATCTCAAGGGTTTCATTGGCCATATTGGTATCGCCTGCAGAAAAGCTTGGCCCTTCATACTTGCAGGGGTAGGAGTTTTTAATTTCCCAGCGAGCCTGCATCGTGCCAGATTGGTCATAGGCACTGACAGATGAAGCTTTGCGGTTACTTTCCCATGAAGAGGCACCACCATCATTGGTATTACATTCTTTATACCAGTTATACAAGTCAACGTCCGTCGTTGCTACGAGCTTCACCGTCACATTTGAGAACTTCTCGTTGGTGGGTGTTGCCTGACGAATGCGGGCACCGCCTTTACTGGATCCATGTACTCCGCCATCCCCAGCCACCGGAGATTCTACAGATAAACCTGATATTTCAAGAATCTGTTTCTCAGCAATTTGATCTGCTTCAAAATAGAACCGACATGCAGTTAACAGCTCAGCCATGATCGTTATCCTTTGTTGTCAAGATGTTAGAGGTTACGGGTAAAAGGTGCTCTGGGCAATCTAGAGCAAGCACATGGGGGCAGGGATTGAAGTTCAGTGCCAAATCAAGTGCTGAACTTATAGAAAGCGATCGCTTCTGTTGCAGCATAGACAACCCATAACTAAGTAGGTGAATCTACTTCAATGAAGCTACGTTGCCGGCTTCCAACTCTGCTCAACTCTCTGCGCATAAAGATTTGAGCATTGAGCGCCGTCGAAATGCTTGCCAATCATGACATCCTCCTACCTAGTGTCTACCTCATTGGGGAGCAGACAGTGTTAGATAACGACGGCGTACTTGCCTAGTCTTGACTAACACGTATCACCCCTCACTTAGTGTATATAGCTAGATGTCCGAATTTTACGCAGGATTTAGCAAATCTTCAGAGCGATCGCCTTCAAGATTATTGATCTTGGCTAGGATCCCATTGACTAATGCGGAAGACCACAAACTCAGCTGGGCGTACCGGCGCAATGCCAACTTCGACATAGAGAATGCCCAGTTTCATCGTCTCTGGCGTATTTAATTCCGCATCACACTTCACGTAGAAGGCTTGTTCAGGAGAACTCCCAAACAATGCACCTGATCGCCATAGGCGCTCTAGGAAGTTCTTAACCGTGCGGGTGACGCGGGCCCATAGATCTTCATCATTGGGTTCAAAGACCGCCCACTGTGTGCCCATTTCAATCGATTTGGAAATGTAGCTCATGAGCCGGCGCACGCTGATATAGCGCCAGTTGACATCGGCGGGTTCCACCAATGTTCTAGCGCCCCATACTTGTAGGCCGCGATCGCGAAACTTACGAATGCAGTTAATCCCCTTCGGGTTCAACAGTTCTTGCTCTCGGAAGTTCGTATCATAGGCCAAATCCAAAACCCCGCGAGGTACCTCATTAGCCGGAGCCTTGTGAATACCGCGAGTCTCATCGGTGCGACACCAAATGCCCATCATGTGACCACAGGGCGGGACAAGCTTACCCTGCCCTGCATTGCGGGGATCAGCGACCTTCAGCCAAGGATAATAAAGCGCCGCAAACTGCGATCGGCGACCAAACCCATCCATCAGCCACGCTTCAACATCCTGGGGCTTTTGTTGGTCAGGAGATACAGGTGTTCCACCACGACGCGGCTTCACGGGCGGTGGGTCGATCACAGCCATCCGGTAGGCTGGGCTAGGAGCTGAATTTTCACAGCCCGTAATCATCATTTCCATGACCCCATGCACCTGCTCCAAGGACAATAATCCTTGTTCGTAGGCCAGCATCAGATCAGGGCAAGCCACCATAGCCACGTCATCTACTTCAAACAGTCCCTTGATGCCAGAGCGGTCCTTGTTATTGCCATACATCTTGGGATACCAGCGTTTCACCGCATATTGCTTCTTGGGAGGAGCAACTTCATACCTCCCATTGCTGGGGCGCTGGGCCAAGGGCAAACCCGGCTCTGCCTTGATCTCTACCTCAATATAATCAGAGTTTTCTAACGCAGTTAATACATAATTGCCCTGTTGACTGTCCGTCTCTTCACCAGTGGAGGGCTTCATGGTGAGATGGCGATAAGTATCCTCCAGAGCATTGTCACCTTGAGTCACCGTGATTTTGAAGTACTCCCCGCTATCAAAAGCGTCAGGATCATCGGATGCCTCAGGTTCATCTGCCTGCACAACGACACTGATGCGTTTATTATCCAGCGGCTCGTCCGATGAGCCGTTCGCCCCCTCCGTCCCGTCTCGTGTTTTAAGACGAAACTCCAGGGAAGGCTTCTTGCTAGCGGTTAAGACTAGGGTTGGCACAGGAGTAGACTCTTCTAGCACCGCAGTTGTGCTATCACTCGGGTCAGGGTCAGGCATAGGAAGTTGCGTACCCACGCTAACGACCCAACAGCGCCCACCGCCATTTTCGAACCAGCCTTTGATAGCAAATGGTAGATAAGCCCCAAAGTCAGTAAATCCATCTGATCCCGGCTTGGCAAAATTTTCCAAGTATTGAGTCCAAGTGGTAACTAACGTCGGCTCAAAGAGTTCCGCATCGCCACGGACATCCTCTGTAAAGCCGACAAAGCCAGCTACGCTCAAACTGATACCTTGAATCGGCCGACTACCCCGGTTGACCTCCTCGACATACACACCCGGAGCAAAATAATCCAGTCGAGCCATTGCTATATCCTCCAGTTAGAGAAAATTGGTAGATCTTACAACGCAATACAAGAACATCAATACGTTCGATGCCTCAATACGCAAACCACTGCGCGCTTCCTCAAAAGATCTGATATAAAATCTAGCTCCATCCATCATGGATTTCACTTACTAAATATACTAGATTTACGCTCAGTAACCTTAACTATTCTTTACAAGAACATTGAGAAGCGAATGCCGTCTCAAGTTTAACCATCTCTTGCTTTGTTGTCACTTCATTATGAGTTATCACTAATTGAGGTGACCAAGCCCATCGTTGCTTAACATCCGTTAAGTATACTCAGATGATCCGAAACGGGCTATGGTAAGTATAAAATTTGCAAGAATTGTTATACTTCTCTGACTTTTGTTGGCAGGTTGTGATGCATGAGATGTGAGGCATGAGTAACTATTTAGCGATCGCTACCGTAACAGCGGCCCTTCAACGAATCTTGCAAGAGGGGATCCGGGATGATGTTCCGGGAGCAACGGTAACAACTGTTCGTCCTGACGTTCCCAGCGCAGCGACTCAGGCAGCCAGTATAAATGTTTATCTGTATCAAGCGACACCAAACCCTACATGGCGTAACGCCGATCTTCGTACCCGTCGCCCTAAAGGTGACTTAGTCAAACATGGACAGGCCGGATTGGACTTACATTACTTATTAACATTTTATGGCAACGAACAGGAATTAGAACCCCAGCGATTATTGGGCAGTGCTATTCGAACCTTAGTGGATCAACCCATTTTGTCCCATGAGATGATTCAGGAAACGATTGAGCGCTCTAATCTACTTTTTCTGCAAAACTCAACCTTAGTTGAGCAAGTGCAGTTCGTGAAGTTTATTCCTAGTGCCATCACCACTGAAGAGCTGTCTCGAATTTGGTCAGTTTTCTTTCAGATTCCCTATGCTCTTTCGTTTGCCTATCAAGGCACCGCAGTCATTATTCAAGGTGCTGCCCCAGGTCGGGCAGCGCTGCCAGTGCGGCGTCCTCAGTTTTACATTGCGCCTAATCGTCCTGTGGTTACAAGTGTAGAACCCCAGCATGTTTTCATTGATCAGATGTTGGGACGTAACCATAGCCTAGTTATTATGGGGCGAGAACTACAAACTAACCATATGTTTGTGCAGATTGGTAGTCTTCGCATAACGCCCCAGGATAGCGCCAGCGATCGCGTTACGCTTAACTTAGCTGCTCTATCTCCCACTGAACTTCAGCAGTTGCGTGCTGGTCTACAAGGCATTCAAGTAATCCATAGCAGTCCTGATTCTGAAACGGATGCGGTGGTAGAGTCCAATGTTACTCCAGTAACTTTTTACCCAAAAATCATTGAACCTAATGGAGTCCAGCTTACGGATGTGCGCGAAACTGATGAAGGTATCTATCAAGGTCACCTAACCATTCAACTCAACGTTATGGTTGACCCTCGTCAACGAGTTTACGTGTTGCTAAATGGACAATTGGGAGAGACACCTTCATCCTATATTTTCTCGGCGATGAAGCGAGATCAGGTGACTCAAACCATGTCTTTTTTCTTGCAGAATGTGCCCCATGGATCTTACCTAGTTCGTGTACAGGTTGATGGTGCGGAAAGCCGCTTAACCATTGACGATCGCCCAGATAGCTCTACATTTGATCAGTATATTTCTCCTTTGGTGACTATCCCATGATTGCGATCGCTTCTCCTCAATGGCAACGGGCTAATCAGCACTACCTTTTCACGGCTATCCGTCGAGTTCAGGTGTTGTTACAATGTCATCTGGCTCCTAATGATGATGGGTCTAAGGCGATCACGGAGTGTGAGAGACAGCTAGAAGCGATCGCGACTGATTGGGCAGACCTGACCTCACCTTCAGCTCTAGAGCATCTTTGTCAAAGATTTCAGCTCTCGTCCTTTGAACGAAATGTAGTGCTGCTCTGTGCTGGGGTCGAACTAGAGCCACAACTTAAGTTGCTTTGTACCCAAGCCCAACCAGATTTAAAGCATGGAGCGCCTACTTTTGGTCTGGCTGGGCAGCTCTTTGAGCATTGCCATTGGGAGGCCTTTACACCTGGTGCGCCGTTGCGTCGTTGGCAGTTACTAGAGGTAGGCGCGGGCAGCCTATTGATGGCCTTGCCGCTGCGGATCAGTGAAATGGTGCTTCATTACTTAATGGGCATCCGACAGTTAGATGAGCGCCTGATGGGAGTGATTGAACCGTTAGAGAGTACCAGCATTCTGACACCTTCACAGCAAGACTTAGCCAATAAAATAGCCTTGTTGTGGGAATCTTCACCTGCCGATAAAATTTTACCTGTTGTACAGCTATGTGGGGAAGAAGGGATCACAAAACAAGCGATAGCTGTTCAAGCTTGCCGGCAACTACAGATGACCCCTTATCGTCTTTCTGGTCACGCATTGCCGACGGCCACGTCCGATCTCTATCAGCTCATTCAACTATGGGAACGGGAATCTACGCTGAATACGTCTGTATTAGTTCTCGACCTCGATCATCACCATGACCATGATGGTGCTAGAGAAGGAGCGATCGCCTGTTTTCTTGATTCTATGACCAGTCCACTCATTGTGCTCAATCGGGATCGATCTGCCCCTCGACAACGTTTAACCATCACCTTCAATGTTCAAAAACCAACGCCTGCAGAACAGCTTACCCTATGGCACTATGTCCTACCTAGCTTAAATGGATTTGCTGAATCTTTAACATCACAGTTCAACCTTAACGCCAGCACCATTGAGTCGGTGAGTGTACAGGCGACCAGCTTGTGTGATAAGTTGTCGTCTTTATCGGAGAACAATACTGACGACCCATCCTCCAACCGAAATAATGTGTTGTCATCCCAACATGCCATGAACCATCAATTGTGGCACCTATGTCGCAGCCAAGCTCGTCCGCAACTGGATGACTTAGCCCAGCGCATTGAAGCTGGAGAAACCTGGGAGGATCTTGTTTTGCCAGAGGCGCAGTGCACAACACTGCACAATGTCGTAGCCCATGTGCGTCAACGAGCATTAGTATACAATACGTGGGGATTTGCCCAAAAGGGACAACGAGGACTCGGCATCAGTGCCCTTTTCTCTGGGATGAGCGGCACAGGGAAAACCATGGCGGCTGGCGTTTTGGCCCAAGAGCTCAACCTAGATTTGTATCGCATCGATCTAAGTTCTGTGGTTAGTAAATATATTGGTGAAACGGAAAAAAATCTGCGCCGGGTGTTTGATGCCGCAGAATCAGGTGGCGTTATTCTGCTTTTTGACGAAGCTGATTCCCTATTTGGCAAGCGCAGTGATGTGAAAGATAGTCACGATCGTTATGCCAATATGGAAGTGAGCTATTTATTACAACGCATGGAATCCTATCGTGGTCTAGCTATCCTTACGAGTAATCTGCCCGACTCAATTGATGTGGCATTTATGCGCCGAATTCGATTTATTGTACGATTTCCGTTTCCCGAATATAGCGATCGCATCCAGATTTGGCAACATATTTTTCCCGATCTCACGCCTACAGATGGTCTCAATCTCAAGAAACTAGCCAAGCTGAATATTGCAGGGGGTAATATTCGCAATATTGCTCTTAATGCGGCCTTTCTAGCTGCCGAGAATCGTCAACCCGTCATGATGTCTCATCTACTGCGTTCAGCACAGAGTGAATACGCTAAGTTGGGGCGACAACTCACTGATTCAGAAGTGAAAGGTTGGATAGATTAATACCAGTTTAATAGACTTTATCGGAAATAGGAGAGAAGTCGCTGCAAATCAACATCACCCGTAGTTGTTTGGTGTTGCTGAACCAAGAGATGAACCGCTAGCTATAGGATCTGAAACTCCACGCAACATGCTGCGGAATCATCCCACCATTCAGCAATGCCCTCAGCGGCGTTGCTGAATTAAGAGATGAACCTTGGAGGAACTGGGACATCACCGAACTTCAGGTAGTGAAGTAACAATCGTACAGAGTGAGCCAGCATGTCTACGGACTTAGAATAGCAAAGGGTCTTCCGGTGCAGTCGAGCCAGGTAGTGTCGCAATCGTGTGTTTTCGCCTTCCACCCGAGTCATGTAAGTCTTGC
>NZ_JACSWB010000101.1 GCF_016888135.1 Leptolyngbya sp. CCY15150 | reverse complement strand
AGATGCTCATACGGCTTATGAATCAATTTCGAGGAGTGCCTGCTACGACGCTACGAGAGTTTTCTTCTGCCTAGAGTCATTGAAGAGCGATAAGTATAAATAATTGGCAAGCCAGGTTGAACTTTAATTAATAATCCAGGTCAATCTTAATTTGCTCTGATGAGATTAAAGCTCCTACTGGCAAAGTGTTACCTTCATAGGTAATATCGACTCGAATTGTGTAAACACTGCTCCCATCAATGTTCTGACCTCCATCATCTATGTTTTCATGAATTAGAAAATCAAACCTTGTACCTGCAACTGAAGATGGAGACACAGCTCTGATTCTGCCATTACCAAAGTCGACCCACAGCAGTACCTTGTGAGCACTGCTAAGATTATCAATGTTCACCTCTACTCTTCTTAAAGGAGACGTTTTGAATTCTTCTTGTAACTCTCTAGGGATAATAAAACCCAATGCAACAGATTTTTCATTCATGAAAAGTTGGTAGCCATCAAATAAATAAGAGTAATTTTTTTCATTACTCTGAACTTGTGAGCCGCTACGATCACTTTCTGTACATTGCATAGAGTTTAGCTTAGCACTCCCTGGAACTGGAATATTTGCATAAGAAGTTGCAAAGAAGGTTGCCAAAGCAGTTCCAATTAGCGAACCCCAGTAAACAGAGCTGTTAGGAGCGATAGTAAACAACATGAAAACCTCACAAGATAAACATATAAACTATATGCGAGAACATAAGACTCACACCTTGTTGGTTTGAGTATAGTCAGGTTGAATAATTAGTTCTTCAAGATGGACAAGACTATTCCAGAAAATAACCTGTAAATCGAAAGAGCAGCCGAAGAAGTGCAGAAGGAGCACTACATTAGACTTAATCGGACTTAGGAGAAACAATCAATTCTTAGACCGAAACCAATCGATCTTATGGCTATTACATCTATTTGGATAACGAGCAACTAATTACCGACAAGGTCTATTAAATGCTATGGACTGGCAATCTTGTAATTCATGTGTACTGTATTAAGCAAATCAACATAAAGAGTTTCTTACGAGAGCAAATAGTTTACATGTACTAATTTTGTTTGTTCGATAGACTTCATTAAACCAAGAATATAATCTGTCTATACCTAGACTGAAATTGATTGATGCTGTATTTTCTATAACCGCTTGCAGAATATCTTAGCAATTGACAATGTGTGAGTGAGAACCCTGGCTCATAATGATGATGCGATTGCCTGTGCATAGCATATTAGTACTGATACAGTGACAACCATTATTTAGTTCTCCTGTACTATCAAGATGCCGTATTCACGAGAATATGCCCTCTGAGTTTTTTGAGTCTCAGAGGGCTGACTTATAAGCTGGTGACAAGACTCGAACTTGCGACCGGCTGATTACAAATCAGCTGCTCTACCAACTGAGCTACACCAGCATTCCGACAACAATAATAACAAATTCTTAGCACAATCCAGCGATCGCTTCCATCAACCCTTAAAATCTCTAACACCGTTACCCATAGCGATAAACGGAGGAGAACCTATGTCCAGCCCAAACGAGCAAAGCTGCCCAGTCTGCGGCGTCAAGATTGTCTCGATGATTGGGGGCGATCGCGTCTTGTTTTCCGTGGGGCCGCCGGGCACGAGGGCGGTGCTGTGGCAGCGGGTTTGTAAATACACCAGCAAGCCGGGATGCATCAACCTAGATGGGTCAGCGCGCTAGGTTCATGCACCCCAAGGGCGATCGCTAGCCGATGCGGCGCTCTAGGTATTGACCAATCATCTGCTGTTCGCCCGCCCGAGAGATGATCGTTTGGCGGGTGCGATACTGCTGCCCAATCAGCTTCAGCTCCTCCTCAAAGACCGAGTCGTTGTACTCAGTGCGCAGGCAGAGGGTGGTGGGATGGTTGAAGTAGAACTGGGCGGTGACGGGATGGGGCGTAGCAAAGCCGCGATCGCGATAGAGGGTATCACCTTGCACGCCAAACAGGGTTGTACCCTTAGATTTTTTGCGCCCAGTGGTGGCATCGGTACTAGTCCAGGTCACCTCTGCCCCGCAGGTTAGCTTGAGGCGATCGCCCTCTGGATGGAGTTGGGCCAGGTGCAGCAGTTCTGAACAACCCGCCGTCAAGAAGCGGACTGTAATCATACTGACCATTTCTTTCACATCGCCATCGGGCAGGGTGTAGTAGCGGCGCTCTGAACGCCATTGCCCAGCCGATTGTTGGAAAAAGCTAGCAATTAGTGATTCACCCGTAGCTTGTGTGGTTTGTAGTGATAGGGTCACTCAAATACTCCCGTCAAATCAGTAACAGTGGACTAGACAAGCTGGCGTGAGGAACGTCTAATCAAGGAATCCCACTCATCTCTATCCTGCATTTCTGCTCTCAACTGTTCGCTATGCAACATTTCTGTGGGTAAACGCAGAAACATTTAAGCATTGGCGCTTTAAGTCAAGTCATCCTCAATATTTCGTAACTTTACACAAGTTAACACTTTTGGGCGCATGGGGTGGGCTTTGTGACGGAGTATTGCCGCAATCCAAACATTCCGTTAAGTCTGCTATGGGAATCATTTAGGAGTGTTACACCTGATGTATGGCAAGGTGTTTAGGCCAGATTGAGCTGTGTAAGGAGATGTCCTATGACCGACCAAAATCGTGGAATTATGAAATTTGATCAGGCAGACAGTGGAGTGGCGATCGCCCTATCCTCGGTCATTATCTTGGGTGCTATTGCGACACTGGTGGTTTGGGCCATTCAATCTGCCTACCTGCCGTAAACTCAACTGCCTGGGTGGGTGTTTTGGGTCTGGGTGGCTACACTGGGCTATAGAGTGCGATCGCCTCTTGGAATCGCCTGTCCTTCGCCACTGAGTTTGACTGAGTTTGTATGACCCGTCCCATCGCAACGGCTCCCGCTAACGCACCCGCCCAAGACGCTTCGAGACTAGAACAATGGATTCGGCGATCGCCCTTTGGGGCCCTTTGGGAACGCCTCGCCGCTTTGCCCCGCCCGCGGCCGGAAGAATCGATTCCGCTGCGGGTTTTGGTGCAGGCGATGGTGACGGTGGGTATTTTGGCGACCGATGTGGCGGCGGCGGATGTGGCCAATCCGCTGTGGATCAGCGCCTGGGCCATTCCTGCCAGTATCGTGGGGGCTTGGTGGAGCTGGCGGCAGCGGCATAAGCGCAACACCTCGACTCAGTTTAGTATTGCGATCGCCATGCTCCTGGCTCTGGCCATCTTTTTGTTCAACATTGCTCGGGGGCAGGTAGATACGCGCCTAGCCCTAGCAGAACTGTTGATCCATCTACAGGTGCTGCATAGTTTTGACCAACCTCGGCGCAAAGACTTGGGCTATTCCATGATCATTGGCCTGATTCTGATCGGCGTGGCGGGCACGATTAGCCAAACCCTAGCCTTTGCGCCGCTGCTGCTGATTTTTGTAGCGATCGCTCTGCCGGTGATGGTGTTGGACTATCGTTCCCAGTTGGGGCTCACCAGCCGCCGCCTGAAAACCCTGACCCTGAACTTTTCCCTGCGCCGCTGGAGCACCTTAGTATTGGTCGTGGTTGGGCTGGGTCTGGCGATTTTTGCCGCATTACCGCGCTTTCCGGGATACCAACTGCGCACCTTTCCGGTCAGTTCTCCCATTCAGTTTGAAGGACAGTTTGACGGTCAGACGATTACCAATCCTGGCTACGTGCGCGAGGGGGTTGATGGTGATGGCACGGGAGCCGGTAGCGGCGACAATTTGGATGGCCCTGGTGAACTGGATAGCGATTTTTACTACGGGTTCAATACCCGCATGAACCAAAATCTGCGGGGTAGCTTAGAGAGCCAAGTGGTGATGCGGGTGCGATCGCAAGCGCCGGGTTTTTGGCGAGTGCTGTCCTTTGACCACTACACCGGTCAGGGCTGGGAGGTGTCTCGTAATGACGAAGAAGATATCCAAATTCTGCGGCGACCGTCCTGGAGCTATCGGTTTATCATGCCGCCGACCTTCAGAGCCCTAACCTCTGCCACCAGCCGAGAGGTGGTGCAGTCCTACACGGTGGTGAGTGAGTTGCCGAACTTAATTCCCACGATGTATTCCGCTCGCCATGTTTATTTTCCCACGCGGGAAATTGCGGTGGATGCGGAGAACAGCTTGCGATCGCCGGTGGGCTTGAGTGAAGGGTTGACCTATACGGTGGTGTCAGACGTACCCTATCGCGATCGCACCCGTCTACAGCAAGCCTCCACCGACTATCCCAACCGCATTCGCAATCACTATCTTGAAGTACCGGAAGCGATCGCCCCCGAGCTGCGCACGTTGACCCAGGACATTTTAGACAGCGCCCCCTCGCCGATCACCTCGCCCTATGAGCAGGCGCTCTATCTATCCCAATACCTCAAGCAAAACTATACGATCCAGCCAGATGTACCCTTTTTAGAAGAGGGCGAAGATCTAGCCGAAGCTTTCTTGTTTGACCACAGCGGCGGCTATCCCGATCACTTTTCCACGGTCTTGACCCTGATGCTGCGGTCGATTGACATACCGGCTCGGCTCACAGTGGGGTTCAATCCGGGTGAATTTAATCCCTTCACCGGCTTTTATGTGGTGCGCAACACCGATGCCCATGCGATCACCGAAATCTACACCGAATATGGCTGGTTTGGCTTCAACCCCATTCCTGGCTATGAGCTCATCCCTCCCTCAGTGGAGCAAACGGAAACCTTCAGCGTCTTGCAGCAGCTTTGGCAATGGGTGGCCGGCTGGCTGCCGTCGCCGGTGACCGGCTTCATCAATACCGCGATGGATGCGATCGCCAACTTTTTTAACCGCATCATCGGCTTCTTCGCCGGCCTCTTTAGCCGAGGCTGGGCAGGAACACTGCTGGCTCTGGTGATCCTCACCGGTCTCGGATTTTTGGGCTGGCTAGGTTGGTCGGGGCTACGCTCCTGGCGCTATCAGCAATGGGTGCGCGGACTGCCGCCCATGGAAGCTATGTACCAACAGATGTTGCGAGTCTTGGCAGAGCAAGGCTTTCCCAAACCACCCGCCCAAACGCCGCTGGAATATGCTCGGCTGGCCCAAGCCCATCACCCCGAGCCCCGAGCCACGGCCATTCAAGCCATTTCCGATGCCTATGTGCAATGGCGCTACGGTCGGCGGGATCCCAATGTGTCGCAGGTACAGCAATGGCTAAAAACCATCCAAACGCGGCAACGGCGAGCCCGTCCGGCCAGCACAGTTGGAGTACGTCAAGAGTCGAGATAAAGCCTAGGGTTCATCAGGAAGCTGTAGATGCTACCTAGATGGGGTGATAATTTGTGAGCAAAACTAGCAATCTCCGGGATTGCACGAGGCAAGAATTTTGCTAGTCTCTGGGAGACTGATTGGCCTTAACTTTAAATAAGCCATTCAGGCTAGCCCCTTTTCTCAAGCTTCTATGCCTACTCCTTTAGCTACGTTCACCGCTGCCCAGCGCCAAGCAGCGATCGCTTGTCCACCGATTGCGATCGCTGCTGACGTCACCGTTCAGGAGGCGATCGCGACCATGAGTATGGCGTTATCCCAGCCGCCTGTTGATGGTCAAGATAGACGATACCAAGATGCGCGGGCAAGCTGCTTACTGGTTGTTGACCATGGGCAATTACTCGGTAGCTTTAGCGACCGAGATGTGGTTCACCTCGTGGCTACTCAGCCCTCCGCCTTGAGAACCCTGATCCGCGACGTGATCACGGAACCCCAATGGTTGCGCTACTCAGACTTAACGGATTTGACCGTTGCCGAAACCCAGCTTCAGCAGTCCGGCGATCGCCATGTCTGGGTCGTGGATGATGCGGGACAGGCGATCGGCGTGATCACCCATGACACCCTCCAGGCTGCCCTAAAACTTACGCCCCAAGCGATCTCAGTTCCCCTAACCCAGACCGCAGATCTCCAAGAGCCTGAATACCTTCGCTATCACTTGGCGCTTCTCGAACATATTCTCGACACCGTTTTAGCCGGCTATTGGGACTGGGATCTGGTGAATAACCAGGAATATTGGAGTCGGGGCTGCAAAAAGATGTTGGGCTATGAAGACTATGAACTGACGGCGGCCGAGAGTTGGAAGACCATCATCTTTCCTGATGACCTGCCCCTTGTTTTTGAAGCCTTTCAGCGTCATCTTGAAAGCCAAGGAGACATTCCTTTTCAGGTTGAAGTGCGCTATCGTCACAAAGATGGCTCCACGGTGTGGATTTTTTGCTCAGGACAGATTATTGAATGGAGTAATCCAACAACACCTCGTCGGATGCTCGGCTGCCATGTCAATATTACTCAACGCAAATTGACTGAAGAGCAGCTTCAGAAGAATAAAGAAGAGCTGGAGCAGTTCTTCAGCGTTGCCCTAGATCTACTGTGTATTGCAGATAATGATGGGAAATTCTGTCGTGTAAATCAGTCTTGGAACGTTGCTCTAGGCTATGAGGCCGATGAGCTAGAGGGGCGGTCATGTCTAGACTTCTTACATCCCGATGATTTGGAGATCACGATTCAAGCGATCGCTGATCTTAAGCAACAAAAGATGGTGCGTGGCCTGGTAAATCGCTATCGCTGCAAAGATGGTAGCTATCGTTATCTAGAGTGGTACGCCCAGTCCTACGATGATCTGCTCTACTGTGCTGCCCATGATATTACCGAACGGCAGCAGGTAGAAGAACAGTTACGCAAGAGTGATGCCCACCTACAAGCTGCTCAACGCATTGCTAAACTAGGCAGTTGGGAGTTTGATATCAAAACAGAGGTGATCTACTGGTCGGACGAAGTGTTTCGGATCTTTGGCCGAGATCCAGCGGCAGGTATGCCAAGCTTTGATGAATTACAAATGCTTTATCATCCTGAGGATCAGCTCCATCATAACCAAACCGTTCAGCGCGGTCTTGAAACAGGACAGCCCTACGATTTGGAATGCCGAGCCTATCGCCCAGATGGCACCTTGGTCTATATTCAAGCCAGAGGAGAACCGGTTTTTGATAGCACAGGACAGCTTATGCAATTGGTGGGTACGATCTTGGACATTACCGATCGCAAGCAGGCTGAGCTGACGTTGCAGCAAACAACCGCTCAACTAGCAGCCTCCAATCAAGAACTCGAAGCCTTTGCCTATTCCGTATCCC
Organism: Leptolyngbya sp. CCY15150; assembly: GCF_016888135.1. Lineage (NCBI taxonomy): Bacteria > Bacillati > Cyanobacteriota > Cyanophyceae > Leptolyngbyales > Leptolyngbyaceae > Leptolyngbya > Leptolyngbya sp. CCY15150. The sequence goes on along the minus strand of NZ_JACSWB010000101.1, from coordinate 22,007 downwards.
ACGATTTGCGATCGCCCCTACGTGCCATTGATGGCTTCAGTCGAGCGTTAATCGAAGACTATGGGGAGTATTTAGATGATCAAGGGCGAGACTATTTTGATCGCATTCGGCGTAATATTCAACGTATGGGGATGCTGATTGATGACCTGCTGCGGTTATCTCGGGTTTCTCGATCAGAGATGCACTATGTTACGGTCAACTTGAGTACTTTAGTGTTAGAACAGGTGAGTGAGCTGCAGGTGTCTGAACCAAACCGACAGGTTGACGTCGTGGTAGCTCCAGACGTGCTTGTTTCTGCTGATGCGACCCTGATGCGCGTCGTCATCAGTAACCTCCTACAAAATGCCTGGAAGTTTACCAGCCACCATCCCACTGCCCGCATTGAGTTTGGTACCACCCAAGTGAATGGACAACTCACCTATTTTGTCCAAGATGATGGAGCTGGTTTTGATATGGCCTATGCCAATATGCTGTTTGGCGTGTTTCAACGATTGCACAATACCCATGAATTTCCCGGCACAGGCATTGGCTTAGCTACGGTTCAGCGTGCCATCCACCGCCATGGCGGGCGGGTTTGGGCAGAGGGGCAGGTTGATCAAGGCGCAACCATTTATTTCACATTACCCTTCACACCCATCACCACCGAGGGGCATAGATCATGACATATCTCCGCGCTATTCTTCTGGTTGAAGACAATCCCGATGATGAGCGATTGACGATTCGGGCCCTGCGGCGCAGCAATATTACCAACGATATCGTCGTAGCCCACAATGGTGAAGAAGCCATACAGCTACTAGCTACCATCGAGCCATTACCCTGTGTGGTGCTTCTTGATCTGAAATTACCTAAGATCGATGGGCTAGAGGTGCTGCGACAGATTCGAGGCAGCGATCGCACCCGTCTTTTAGCCGTGGTGGTGCTCACATCATCTAGTGAAGACCGCGATATTGTAGAAAGCTATAGCCTAGGGGCTAATAGCTATGTACGGAAGCCTGTTGAGTTTGATCAGTTTAACGAGGCAATACGGCAATTGGGGCTGTATTGGGCACTGATCAATGAACAATTACCAGGAGGGTTGTAGTCCATGGGAGACGCTCTATCTGCACTCATCGTTGAAGATTCAGAAGATGATGCTCTATTGGTATTATTGTCCCTACAAGCAGGTGGTTTCACCGTCATTTGGGAACGAGTACAAACTGCAGAAGAGTTGACTGCTGCGCTGGAGCGACAAGCCTGGGATGTGGTCATTTCAGACTACCGCTTGCCTAGATTTAGTGCGCCTAAAGCCCTAGGCATCATTAAGCAGACCCATCGAGACATGCCATTTATTGTGGTATCTGGAACGATTGGCGATACGGCGGCGGTCGAACTCATGAAGGCCGGGGCTCATGATTATCTCATGAAAGATAATTTAGTGCGCTTGCCGGAAGCCGTGCGCCGCGAACTGCGAGAAGCTCAAGTTCGTTTAGATAATCGAGAAACCATGACAGCCCTGGACTTTGCCCAGGAGCGCTTGCAGCTAGCTCTTGAGGGTTCGGGGATTGGTCTATGGGATTGGTCGGTGCAAACGGGGGATGTCACGCTGAATGAGCGTTGGGCAGAGATGGTGGGCTATCGTTTGGAGGAGATAGTGCCGCTCAGTATCCAAACCTGGTCAGACCACGTTCACCCAGATGACCTGCCTTTGGCCCAGCAACTAGTTGATTCCCATCTTCGGCGCGACAGTCCCCAGTATCGTTGCGAACTGCGCATGCACCATCGAGATGGGTCTTGGATATGGGTCTTAGATCAGGGCAAGGTGGTGGAATGGGACGAAGATAACCAACCCGTGCGCATGATTGGTACGCAGATGGACATTACCGATCGCAAGCAAGCGGAACTGCGGCTAGCGCTGCAAAGTTCAATTTTGGAGCGCATTGCCAAGTCTGATCCCCTGCCAGATATTTTAGATGCCTTGGTTCGCGGTATCGAAAAGCAGTTGGGCGATGGTTTTTGTTCAGTGTTGATTTGTGATGGCGAGGGTCAATTGCTCCACGGGGCCGCACCAAATTTACCATCATCCTATAATCAAGCCATCCATCGTGTGAGCATTGCTGAGGGGGTGGGTTCCTGTGGCACGGCGGCGGCTCGCCGGGACGTAGTGATTGTGACTGACATTGCTACAGATCCCCTCTGGCAAGACTTTCGGGAGTTAGCGTTATCCCATGGACTGCATTCCTGCTGGTCAGCACCAGCGATCGCTAGTACTGGAGAGGTGTTGGCTACCTTTGCCGTGTATTATCGTGACTGTCGCCATCCGCGCTTTCAGGAATTAGAGATCATTAACTTAGCTACAGATATTCTAAAAATTGCCATCGAACAAGCACGGGCGGCTCAAGTTCTGTCCCAACTCAATCAAGAGCTAGAAGATCGCGTTAGCCATCGCACCCGGGCATTAAAGAAAAGTGAGGCCAAACTCCAAGCGATTCTAGACTTTGCCCCGGCAGCGATTTATGTTAAGGATCTTGATGGGCGGCATACCTTAGTTAATCAAGCCTTTCTGAAAACGTTTGACTGCACTGTAGATGAAATTATTGGCTGTACGAATCAAGAGTTCTTTGAGCCTGAGGTGGCCCAGCAATTAGATAGTAATGACCAGGCCGTTCTGTCTGACGGTCATTTTCAACAGTACGAAGAAGCTATTCAGGTGGGCGACACACTGTACACCCTGCTGTCTAATAAGTTTCTCCTTTTTGATCAAGATAATACACCCTATGCTATCTGTGGGATTTCCACGGATGTTAGTGAGCGCAAGGCAACTCAAGAGGCTCTGCGCCAAAAGGAAAATAGACTTCAACGGATTGCTACTAATGCTCCTGGTGCCATTTATCAATATATCTTACGGAATGATGGATCTCATAATTTTATCTACATGAGCGATCGAGCCCAGGATATCTTCGAGCTAGATACGGCCACGATACAACAGGATGCCGACACGGTATTCTCTATGATCTACTCTGAGGACATAACCCCATTACAGCAGTCGATTGCCATATCAGCTAAGACGCTTAAATCTTGGTCATGGGAAGGACGTTTCGTCACGCCGTCAGGACGCATGAAGTGGCTGCAGGGGATTGCGCAGCCGGAGCGCCAGCCTAATGGTGACATTCTCTGGGATGGCTTGATTCTAGACATTAGCGATCGCAAGCGAGCCGAGGAGCTGCTTCAGGAAAGCGAGGAAAAATATCGTAACTTGGTTGAGAATGCCAATGATATTATTTATATTTTGTCTCTAGATGGTGTTTTCACCTACGTTTCTCCCAATTGGACAGAGATATTAGGGCATGATGTTGAGGACGTGGTTCATCAATCCTTTGTGCCGTTTGTTCATCCCGATGACGTATCTAGATGCATGGCGTTTTTACATCACATGATTGAGACGGGCATGAAGCAGAGCGGCGTTGAATATCGTGTACGCCACAAGAATGGTGAGTGGCGTTGGCATACGTCTAATGCGGCTCCCCAGCGCGATCGGCAGGGAAACATCATATCTTGCTTAGGCATTGCCCATGATATTACAGACCGCAAGCAAGCAGAGGAGTTGCTCCAATGCAGTAATGATGAATTAGCCCGTGCCACCCGGATGAAAGATGAATTCTTGGCCAATATGAGCCATGAACTCCGTACACCGCTGAATGCCATTCTGGGTATGTCTGAAGGGCTGCAAGAGCAAGTCTTTGGTTCTATTAATGAAAAACAGCGAAAAGCGATCGCAACCGTGGAACGTAGCGGCCGTCATCTCTTGGAGTTGATCAATGATATTTTAGACTTATCTAAGATCGAAGCAGGACATCTTGAGCTAGATCTGAGGGATGTATCGGTAAAAACACTGTGTAACACAAGCCTTACCTTTGTAAAGCAGCTAGCTCTCCATAAACAGATTGAGCTGATAGCAGAGATCCCTCACGAGCTTGAACGTATGAAGATTCAGGTTGACGATCGCCGTATGCGTCAAGTCTTAATTAACCTACTCAGCAATGCCGTTAAGTTTACCCCTGATGGTGGTCGAGTCCAGCTAACTGTTGCTGTCGAGGCGTCACCCAGTTGCGCTCAGGCAGCCGTTGATGCTGGCTATCACATTTGCTTCTCGATCATCGACAATGGCATTGGCATTGCCCAAGAACATCTCAGCCGGCTCTGTGAATCGTTTATGCAAATTGATAGCAGCTTGAGCCGTCAGTATGCTGGCACAGGTTTGGGGCTGGCTATTGTGAAACAGCTTGTTGAGCTGCATGGAGGGCAGATGAGTATTGTAAGCGAGGTGGGACAAGGGAGTTGCTTTACGGTGAAGCTGCCTTGCAGCAAGCCTGATGAGGGTTTGCACAGGTATCCGAAAGGTGCTTCAAACAATAGCTCAGGTGCTCCATCAGACAGTTCAAAGCCGGATACCGTCGAGCAGCCGTTGATTTTAATTGTAGAAGATAATGAAGCTAATATCTTAACGCTATCCAGCTATCTCACGGCGAAGCGCTATCAATTGCTGTTGGCTAGAAATGGACAGGAGGCGATCGCTCTTCTCCAATCTACCCAGCCGGATCTAATCGTCATGGATGTACAAATGCCGGTGATGGATGGATTGGAAGCTATCTATCATATCCGGCAAGATCATCGATTTACCCATACGCCCATCGTTGCGCTCACCGCTTTAGCCATGACCGGCGATCGCGATCGCTGTTTAGAAGCAGGGGCCAATGACTACCTAACGAAGCCAGTGCGGCTGAAGCAGCTAACGACTACTATCCAGAAACTGCTACAGGCATCTCGGGAATCGGAGGTGCGATCGCCGTTGTGAGCCATATCACAGGCGCAACTGATGATCGTCATCTCAGGATGGGAAAACGTGCAATCATCATTGTGAGTTATGTCACTGTCGTAACTAATGGCTAAGAACTATATTGGTCTATGGTAATCTATTGTCATGCAGATCTTATAACAAGAAACGTTGTGTTCCATTCATCGTATTTATAGGGTGCGTGTTTGTAGGATGCTTATAGACTCTGGCATAGATGCGCTAAAGCGATCGCAGCGTATTATCTCATGAGACAATGCGTTATACTATACCTGACATACCTGCAGGACGATTTATCCATAGCCACCTACTTAACAACTATTAACCCTAGGTTTAAGGCTTAACCATGCCCTTCCTAGTACGTATAAACTCTAGCTCTGTTGTTATTAATAGCCATGCAGTCCCAGTCAACATGTATGCCCCAACCTGACTGGCAAGTTGCCATGGTACGCCATCCGTTAGTGATGGACGTTACGACTCCGTTAGTAGAGGCGATCGCCGCCATGGGGGCATCAGATTGCAATACATCTGTACTGCCTGCCCTTAGCGTTGCTGAACAGATACAGCTTGAGATTCGTTCGAGCTGTGTCTTGGTGGTAGCCCATGAGCGGTTAGTGGGGCTGTTGACCGACCGGGACATTGTGCGGCTAAGGAGTCGAGAAATAGCTTGGGAGACCCTCACCCTAGGGGAGACCATGACACCTCCCGTGGACGTTGTGCGAGCAGCCGCAACGGATACGCGATCTGTTCTTGATCTACTATCGCGCTATCCTATTTTGTATCTTCCGGTTGTCGATGAGGGCGACCGCCCTCTGGGATGGCTGACCCAGGCTACCATACTGCCCATTTTGTCTCCCCTCGACCTCTATCAGCACACCATCCAGCTTCAAGAGACTGTCGATCAGCTTAAGGCGGATAAGCAGGCATTGGAACAGTCTCGCACCTTAGACCCAGAGCAGCAGGTGGCGGAGCGCACGGCTACATTGGCAGCCCCAACCAATCGCGAAAAATCGCTGACCACGATCGCCGATCAAATTCGCAGTTCTTTAGACTTACAGCAGATTCTCGATACAACGGTGCGAGAGGTGCGATCGCTGCTCCAGTGCGATCGCGTGATTATGTACCAGCTTTATTCTGACCTTCGCGGTTGTGTGATTGCTGAATCCTTCATCGATCATGGCTTACCCATTTTACATAACACAACCCCTAATCCCTGCATTGCCTCAGACTGGCTGGAGTTTTTCCGTCTAGGTAACGTTCGCTTGGTGAACGATATCCACGATGAAACCATGGCCGTATGCCATCGGGAACTGTTAGAGTTGTTAGATATTCGCTCTACATTAATGGTGCCCATTGTTGTTGATCAACAGCTTTGGGGATTCATGGTGGCTAGCTATCGCGATCGCCCCTATGCTTGGCAGCCTGACGAGGTGCTGATTGCCCAGCAGCTATCGATCCAAGTTGCGATCGCCCTTCAGCAGGCTACAGCTTATCAACAAGCTCAGATTGAACTAGAGGAACGCAAAAAGGCTGAGGCAGCGCTACGGCAAAGTGAACAGCGGTTCCGCGCAATTTTCGACAACATGTTTCAGTTTATTGGGCTCCTATCCCCGGATGGTATTCTCCTGGAAGCGAATAAAACGGCCCTGGATACCACCGACATCCAGCAGGCGGATGTGGTAGGTCGGCCGTTTTGGGATGCTCATTGGTGGCAAATTTCGGCGGAAACCCAAGCTCAGGTCAAGGATGCGATCGCTCGGGCCGCCCAAGGTGAATTTGTGCGCTACGAGGTCGATATATGGGGAGCTAATCAGACGGTGATACCTATCGACTTTTCCCTGCGTCCAATTATGGATGAGGCGGGACAGGTGTTGCAGCTGATTCCCGAAGGTCGGGATCTAAGCGAGTCTAAACAGGTTGCAGCCCAGCGTCAGCGTGCCCTCGACTCTCTTCTAAAAAGTGAACAGCGCTATGCTAGCTTAACTGCCGCTGTCCCTGTAGGTATCTTTCGCACTGATGTTAAAGGCAATTGTCTTTATATTAATCAGCATTGGTGCGACCTAACAGGACTATCCCCCAAAGAAGCCATGAATGGGGAATGGGATAAGATTCTGCATCCAGACGATCGAGAGCACGTGTTAACAGCTTGGAAAGAGGCTAGACAGGCGCAGCAGCCGTTTCAATGTGAATATCGCTATCTACACGCCGACGGTACCGTTTGCTGGATCTATGAACAAACAATACCAGAGCGGGATGAAGCAGGGCAGGTGACGAGCTACATTGGCACGAATACAGACATTAGCGATCGCAAACGGATGGAGTTAGCCTTGGCAACGAGCGAAGCCCAGCATAGAGCTGTCCTTGCTGCCATTCCAGATCTGATGTTCCGGATTGGAGCCGATGGTCGGTATCGGGGCTTTATTACCCAATGTAGTGAACTCAATATACTTTCCTCCGAATCATCTTTTACAGGGCAAAAGATAGGAGATATGCTACCTCAGGAGCTAGCAGAACAAAAGATGCACTATCTCCAGCAAGCATTGGAGACTGGTGAACTTCAGGTTTATGAGCAAGAAGTGAAGGTGCGCGATCGCCTCCAGCAGGAAGAAGTACGAATTGTGAAAAGTGGTGATGATGAAGTGCTGTTCATGATTCGCGATATCAGCGATCGCAAGCAGGCTGAGGCAGAACGGCTTCAAGCCGAGAAAGTACGCCATGAGCTAAGGTTACTGGAAAGCATTTTAGATATTGTATTGGCGGGGTATTGGGATTGGGATCTGTCTACCGACTTAGAATATTTAAGCCCCGGCTTTAAACGGATGCTGGGCTATGACGATCATGAGTTGCCGAATGTCCCTGCAAGCTGGCAAGGACTCATCTTTCCAGAAGATTTACCTAGAGTGGACGAATGCTTTGAACGCCATGTGCAAAGTCAAGGTAAAATACCTTACTACAACGAAGTTCGCTATCGCCACAAGAACGGATCAACCGTTTGGGTGATTTGTTCGGGGCAGGTGATTGCCTGGGATGCGGCAGGGACACCCTTACGCATGATTGGTTGTCATATTGACATTAGCGATCGCAAGCAGTACGAAACCCAGTTGCAGCAAACTAATCTTGAACTAGCTCGGGCGACTCGTCTGAAGGATGAGTTTTTGGCGAACATGAGCCATGAACTACGCACGCCCCTGAACGCCATTCTAGGGATGACGGAAGGGTTGCAAGAAGAGATCTTTGGCCCAATTAATGCCCAGCAACGCCATGCCTTAGAAACCGTTGAGCGCAGTAGCCAACACCTGCTGTCGTTGATTAACGATATTTTGGATTTAGCCAAAATCGAATCTGGGCAAGTCGAACTTCATCACGCACCCACAGTCATCAGCACGCTTTGCAGTTCCAGCCTTGCCTTTGTAAATCAACAAGCCTTTAAAAAAAGTATCCAGATTCAGGTGCAGATGCCGTCAACGTTACCGATGCTTTTGATGGATGAACGTCGTATCTGCCAAGTGTTGATCAACTTGTTAAATAACGCTGTAAAATTTACGCCCGATGGCGGCACGATTACCCTAGCCGTCAGCCACGAGCGATCGCCCTTAGATACAACATCTAGCCATATTCGCTTTTCCGTGAGCGATACCGGGATTGGCATTGCTGCTGAGGATTTATCCAAGCTGTTCCAGCCTTTTACCCAAATAGACAGCTCTCTCAGTCGTCAATTTGAGGGGACGGGTCTGGGGTTATCGCTGGTAAAACGGATTGTTGATCTCCACGGCGGCGCGGTAGAGGTGACGAGTACGCTAGGCAGCGGCAGTTGTTTTTCGTTCACGCTGCCCTGTCTCGGTGTTGCTCTGCCAGACGTTCAACCTAATGGTGATCTGTCATCCAGTTCTGGTGCCGCCCAAGCTGCCAATGCGTCAGAGCCCTTAATCTTGATAGCTGAAGATAACCCAGATAACATCATGACCCTAGATAGTTATCTAGAAGCTAAGGGCTACCGTTTGGTGACGGCGCAAAATGGACAAGAAGCGATCGCCCTTACGCAATCACTACGCCCTGCACTCATTTTGATGGATATCCAGATGCCGGTGATGGATGGATTGGATGCCATTCGATATATTCGGCAACAGTCAGATTATGCCGATGTACCCATCATTGCCCTGACGGCCTTAGCCATGCCGGGCGATCGCGATCGCTGTCTGGAGGCCGGGGCCAACGACTATATGACCAAGCCTATTCACCTCAAACAGCTCGTAGCCATGATTCAATCGCTATTACAGAATCGATCAGAAACGTGAGAGGATAAGATATTGGGGAAAGCGATCGCCGCCGCGCTATATCAAACCCAGTCAGACAAGCCATTAATTCAAGGCTGTGGCTATTCCGGATTGGATACCCATGTCCGCTGCAAAGCACTAGCGGCTTGACGAAACCGGTCTTGCTGAATCGCAAGATGATTTGCGCCCATGAACCATAAGCGAGATGCTCACCCTCACCCTTCATACACGAGCCAGACAGGGTGAGTATCTTGCTCCCATGCCGGTTTCATAGCTTCATTCCGCAACGCCACCTACCCGAGCAACTGCACAGGCAGGAGAGGATTCGATGACAATCCTAGGTGACTCCTAGCGATCGCGCAGAGTCAGGATATCAGCCGTGACGGCCAGGCTTTCCTCATAGAGCATATCTCGCCCCCAGCGCTGCAGTTGCTGGCTCATAAGTGCCTCAGCCCGTTGATCAGATAAGGCACTCACCTGCTCCGTGCGGCAAGATTGGGCGCTGCCGCCGGCCTCCATGCGCATACAGCCGGTGGTTTCTGAACAGAGGATGGTGCAACAATCAGCGTTGCAGTTGGTGGAGGTCAGGCGGATGCCCACAAGGTCGCCCATGATTTCGCCCCAGTCGGCGGTAGGGATAGCAGCCAGTTCGGCTTCAATCCGTCGATGGTTCGTGCCTTCAAAGTAAATGTGCCGTAGGTCATAGTCGCCGCCGGTGGCTTGATACTCCACAGGTTTCCAACCTAGGCGACTGGCTAGCCAGCCGAGATACATGAGAGCCTGGGCTGCATTGCCTTTTTCATAGTCGATGGCGACTTGATCCATCTCGGCTAGGGAATCGCGGCGCTCTGGTGGATCGAAGGCAGCAGCGGTCAATTCTTGCCAAGGGGAGAGGCGATGCCAGTTGAGGTCGGCGATGAAGGTATTTTGCTCAATCAAGTGCTGCATTTTGAGCAGTTCCGACTCAGCATCGCTAAAGTAGCTGGAGTCTACAATGATGCAGTTGGTGGAGGTGGTAAGGCTTTGGAATAGGGTTTGTTCTGGATTGGGGGTCGCTTTCCACCAAATGAACTTGGGTAGATCTGGAATCATCAAGGATGCGACGATATCGCTGACCCGCTCTAGGGCGGTTTTGGTGCCCCGCAAGGTGATGTATTCACAGCATACTAGATTGCTGCCGGTGCCGCCTTTTTGTACGGGACAGTAGGCGGATACCTGGGCCGATACACCTTGGTCATCGCCTAGGACGGGGCAAAGGGTAATGATCCGACAGGGGTTTTGGGCAGCGATCGCATCACTAATGCTAAATCCCCGCGCATTCAGGTTGGTAATCTGGGTGCGATCGTCTGGCTGCTTAGCAAACTCTTCCCGGAGACGGGCTAGGGTGGTGGGATCCACCCGTCCCGTCACCCGCAAGTCGTAGGCGATTTGGGCTTCCTTCACGGCCGCCTTGGTGAGGGGGCCATGAATACCGTCGATGGGGCCAGAGTAGAAGCCTAGCCCTGCTAAGAGCTGCTGGAATTCTTCCGGCTCATAGACCACCATGCTAAAGGTGGCAGCTCGGGTGGCGATGGGGGTGCCGCTGCCGCTATTTTGGCTCAGCCAAATTTTGCTCAGCTCTGCCTCAATCTCGTGGAGCGAAATATCCTTGGGCTTCTGAAGCGCCACAATTGGGGTCGGTGTCATACGTGTAGATTCCTCAGTTAGCTAGACATGATTCGCGCAATACCTCTACCTCGGGGGAAGCGATCGCCTCCCCCACGAGTCCAGGATCTATAGGCGTCGCCAGCGCCGTTCATCTCGGTTCAGCAGCATTTCTGCTTCCACAGGCCCCCAGGTACCAGCTTCATAGAGAGAGATGGCGTCCGGTGGGGCGGGCGCATCCCACACCTGCAGCAGGGGCGTTAAGACCCGCCAAGAAGCTTCCACTTCATCACCTCGGGTGAAGAGGGTTTGATCCCCCAACATGCAGTCAATCAACAGACGACTGTAGGCATCGGTGCTGGGTTGCCCAAAGGCCGCGTCATAGCGGAAGTCCATATCCACCGATCGCGTTCGTAGAGAATTCCCTGGTGTTTTCACCTCAAACCGCATGGCGATCCCCTCATTGGGTTGAATCCGCAGCGCTAGCACATTGCGGTTGACCTGCTTAGCGGCGGACTGGAACATAATGTAGGGCACCTCGCGAAAGTGGATGGAAATCTCCGACACTTTCTTGGGCATCCGCTTGCCGGTACGTAGATAGAACGGCACCCCTTTCCAACGCCAGTTGTCGATGGAAAGCTTCAGCGCCGCATAGGTGGGTGTGGTGGAATCGGGTGGTGCCCCCTCTTCACTACGATAGCTCGGAACATCCTGACCCTTCATCCAACCGGACGTATATTGCCCCCGGACAGCGGAAGCATCAATATTGTCGAGATCGGCTAAACGGGTGGCCTGCACCACTTTCACCTTTTCATTGCGCACACTGTCGGCATCCAGGGAGTTGGGTGGCTCCATGGCCGTGAGACAGAACAACTGCATTAGGTGATTTTGCACCATGTCCCGCAGAGCTCCGGAGGTTTCATAGTAGCCCGCCCGTCCTTCCAGCCCCACCGTTTCCGCCACGGTAATCTGCACATGATCGACAAATTGGCGGTTCCACAACGGCTCGAAAATGGCGTTGGCAAAGCGAAAAACCAGGAGATTCTGAACCGTTTCTTTACCGAGGTAGTGGTCAATGCGGTACACCTGCTCTTCCGAGCACACCTGCTGCACCACGCGGTTGAGCACTTGGGCACTGCTGAGGTCGTGGCCAAAGGGCTTTTCGATCACCAGGCGTTGTTTCGCGGGATCGGTCAACATGCCAGCGGTTCCCAACTGCTGGGTGGCTTCGGCAAAGAAGCGCGGTGCAACGGACAGGTAGAAGACGCGATTGCCTCGGGTACCGCGCTGCTCGTCTAGCTCGCCTAGGAAGGCTTTGAGCTTATGGTAGCTAGAGGGATTGTCGATATCGCCAGAACAATAGAAAAGTCCTTTAGCAAAGTCATTCCAAATGTCTTCGGAGACAATGCCGCCCCCAAATTCTTGAATCCCTTTGTAGGAATGCTCACGGAAATAGTCATGGCTCCAGTCACGCCGCGCGACGCCCACAATGGTTAGCTCTGGAGGCAGTTTGCGCTCCAGTTTCATTTGATAGATGGCTGGAATCAACTTACGGTGGGTGAGATCACCGGAGGCCCCGAAAATAGTGAGAATTTGAGGTTCGGGGATGCGGTCTTGCTGAAGACCAACGCGCAGGGGATTTTCGAGCGAGGTAACCATAGGCGGGGTTCACTATAACAAGGGATGAACAAGTCGTGTGGGGAAACGATTCTATCTCAAGGCTGAGCCGGACTAGGGATGCTTAAGCATGACATCTTGCTCCCGCGTGCGTTCTTGAATGAAGGATTCAACCAAGGCCACGTCGTCTTGGCTGCCGATCACCAGGGGCGTGCGAGTGTGGATGCGATCGGGGATCACGTCCATAATGTCTTGGGTGCCGGTGCTGGCTCGTCCACCGGCTTGCTCCATCAAGAAAGCTAAGGGTGCAGATTCATACAGCAAGCGTAGTTTGCCCTCTGGGTTTTTCACCGTGCCGGGGTACACAAATACGCCGCCTTGGAACAAAATTCGGTGGAAGTCGCCCACCAGTGCGCCGCTATAGCGAGCCGTGTAGCCTTCGTGGCGATGAACGTAGCGAATGTAGTCGCGGATGGAATCGTCCCATTGCCAAAAGTTACCTTCATTGACGCTGTAGACAGGGCCATGGGCGGGAACTTGGATATTTTCGCTAGACAGGATGAATTCACCAAGGCTAGGGTCGAGGGTGAAGGCATGAACGCCCTGACCGATGGAATAGACCAGCATGGTGGTGGGGCCGTAGAGCACGTAGCCAGCGGCAATTTGCTGATGACCATTTTGCAGCAGATCGGCGGCAGTGCCATCAAGATCCTCGCCCTCTTGGCGACGAATGGCAAAGATGGAACCTACGTTGAGGTTAATATCAACGTTCGAGGAGCCGTCGATCGGGTCGTAGAGGAGGGTATAGCGGCCAATGGGACAATTTTCTGGGATGTAGTAAGGGTTTTCCATCTCTTCTGACGCCAAACGGCAGACTAGGCCGCTTTGTTCGAAGGCGGAAATGAAGACTTGGTTGGCATAGACATCCATGCGCTTGACTTCTTCGCCCTGTACATTGGTGCGTCCGGTGAAGCCGAGGGCATCTTCCACTAAGCCTGACCGATTGAGGCGGCGAGCTACGAGTTTGGCAGCGAGGGCGATGCGGTTCATCAAGGCGCTGAGGTCTTGGGCATCGGTGGAAAAGCTATGGAGCTGTTGCAGGACGTGGCGCGACAGGGTGGTACAGTCGCGATCGAGGGCGTACTTATGGGTGAATTCGAGATCGTGGGCTGGATCAGCCATGGTGGATTCCTTCCTGGATTGCGTCGGAGCGATCGCCTTGGGCTAGAGGATGGAACAGGGGCACAGGGTCGTGCGCTAAGGGTTGAAGATTGGTCATTGCCCATCGTTCAGAGCCGATCGCTCTTCCTCCTATCTTAAGAAGGTCTTCCCAGAAGCGAACTGAACTTTAGAACAACTATAGAAAGGAGCTGAGCTTTTGGTCAGAATCTTGCTGTGGCGACAGGTATCAAGCACCATAAACATCGTTCCTCTGTCCAAGAGTCGCAGGAGCGACGAAGACAGGTGTCAACGCGGGAGCGCTGGCACCATAAAATCCGGGGGCGATCGCGCGTTAACAGGCGGCTAGGTGTAGGATGTCACTAGCTGATGGAGACGCAGCGTTGAAGTTCAGACCCCGGTCTGCTGCGATCCCATGGGCCGATTCTCTCGTTGTGATGACTGTGGTGTTAAGTACTCTGACGAAGGTTTTGCTGGCATCGTTGGGAATTTCCCTGGCCATTAAATACGGTGGCCCCTACCTACCATTGACGGGCACCTCGGCCACCGCCGCTGTGATTGTGGTGGCTCCGTCTATTCTGTTGGCGATCGCTCTGGGCTGGGATGCCTGGTCGCGCCGATAAGTCTTCCCTGAACTATGGAGCGCTGCACCGGTGATACGAACCCTAGCAGAAATTAACGAAAAAATTGAGCGGCAGACGGCGGTTGTTTGGACGGTGGAGGAGCTGAAGGCCCGGGTGCTGGAGGTGGGGGTTGCCCAAGCGGCCCAGCAGGTAGACGTGGTGACCACGGGCACCTTTGAGGCGATGGAGTCTTCCGGGGCGATCATCAATCTGGGGCATACGGATCCGCCGATTAAGATTCGCCAATGCTGGCTAGATGGAGTCTTGGCCTACTCCGGGTTTGGGGCGGTGGATTTGTACATTGGTGCGACCCAGCCTTGTAGCTATACCGGGCCAGGGGATCTGTCCATGGTGGAGGACAGCAAGGTGGATGAGCCGGTGGGGCAAAAAGGGCGCGATCGCGGCGGCGGGCATGTGATTGCGGATTTAATCGCCGGCAAGCCGATTCACCTGCAGGCGATCGGCCAGGTGACGGACTGCTATCCCTGCCCGTCCTTTGAAACCACCATCACCACCGATACGATTAACCAGTTCTACCTGTTCAATCCCCGCAATCTCTACCAAAACTTCATTGTGGGCGTAAACGGGGGCGATCGCCCCCTCTACACCTACCTAGGGCCGCTGCAGCCGCGCCTAGGCAATGCTGTCTATTCCAACCCCGGAGCCATTTCTCCCCTGTTCAACGATCCCGAACTCCAGCTCATCGGCATCGGCAGCCGCATTTTTCTGGGCGGCGGCATCGGCTATGTGTCCTGGGAAGGCACCCAGCATTTTCCCCTACAAAAACGATTGCCCAACCAAACCCCCATTGGCCCCGCCGCCACCCTAGCGCTCATTGGCGATGCGAAACAGATGTCGCCCAAGTGGGTGAAGGGCTGCTATTTCAAAAGCTACGGGCCATCCCTGATGATCGGCGTGGGGATTCCTCTGCCGGTGCTCTCGGAAGCCGTTGTGGAGCGCTGTGCGGTGCAAGATCAGGACTTGGTGGCCCCGGTGGTAGACTTTTCCATTCCCCGGCGGGTGCGCCCCACCTTTGGTCTGGTCAGCTATGCCCAACTCAAGTCTGGACGCATCACCCTAGAAGGGCGATCGGTGCGCTCTGCCCCCTTAGCCAGCATTTACCTCTCGCGCCAGGTGGCCCTAGAACTCAAGCAATGGATCGAAGCCGGTACGTTTACCCTGACAGAACCCGTGGCTCCCATCCCCAGCGATCGCACCTTCCGCGCCCAAGATCGCTGGAGTCCACAGGTTTCGCTGGATTAGCCTCTAGCGTTAAGCTAGAACATGGCGTATCGAACTCCCTGTCTAAAACTCTATGACCCTCCCTTGGTTGACCTCCAGCCATCTGATTATGCTGGCCCTGCTGGCTGGATTTGCGATCGCCCATAGCGGTCTGGCCTCCCTGCGATCGCGGGTAGAAGCGGTGATTGGGGCACGGCTCTACCGCGTCTTATTTGCCCTGGTCAGCATTCCCTTTGCCACAGTGCTCATTATCTATTTCATCAACCATCGCTACGACGGAGCGCAGTTGTGGAACCTACAGGGCGTGCCGGGTATGCAGTCGTTGGTGTGGATCTTATCGGCGGTGTCCTTTATCTTTCTCTACCCCGCCACGTTTAACCTTCTGGAAATTGCCGCCATCCAAAAACCCCAGGTACACCTCTACGAAACGGGCATCATTCGCATCACCCGCCATCCCCAAATGGTCGGTCAAGTCATCTGGTGCGTAGCCCATGCGCTGTGGCTAGGGACAACCTTTATGCTAGTCACCTGCCTGGGTCTCATTGCCCATCATCTGTTTGGCGTTTGGCATGGCGATCGCCGTCTCCTAGCGCGCTATGGTGATGCCTTTACCGCCGTGAAAGAACGAACCTCGGTGATCCCCTTTTTGGCGATCGCTCAAGGTCGGCAAACCTTGAAGCCGCTGGAATTTCTGCGCCCCTCCTATCTGGGAATTGCTATCTTTATCGGCCTGCTTTGGTGGGCCCATCCCCTGCTGATCACCTCGACCAGCCGCCTGTCGTGGTAAATCCATAGGGTACGCTAAAAAAACGTGATGACGATTGACGACGTGTTATGCCGCTAAAAGCTGTATTGTTCGACTGTAGTGGTGTGATCATCCATGATGAAGAGCTCCGCAAACAGTTGCTGGAAGAACTTCTCCTGGATGAAAATCTGCGACCCAATGGGGAAGAATTTGCGCCCCTGTGCCTGGGACGGAGCGATCGCGCTTGTCTGACAGACTTGTTTGAACGGCGCGGGCGGATTATGAATCAGGATTACCTCAAACGATTGTGCGATCGCAAGGCGGAGCGCTATCAACGCCTGCTGGACGATCAAGCCAAGTTGCCGATTTATCCAGGGGTGACGGATTTGCTCTACCAACTGCGGACGTTGCAGGTGGCGATCGCGGTGGTGAGTGGCGCGGCGCGGTCTGAGGTCGATTACGTGATGCAGCGCAGTCACTTAGCCGATCAAGTCAATGCAGTGATATCAGGCGATGACTACCTAGTGGGGCCGCCAGAGCCGGATGGTTACCTGACAGCGATCGCTCGTTTGAATGCTCAGCAGGCCACGCTCAACCTCATGCCAGCAGACTGCTTGGTGATTGAAGATACACCGGCGGGGATTCAGGCGGCCAAGGCGGCGGGCATGTCGGTGGTGGGGGTGGCGAATACCTACCCCTATCACATGATGCAGCGGCAGGCGAACTGGGCCGTGGACTATTTGACGGAGCTGGAGCTAGATCGGGTGCAGCAGGTGTTCAATGGGGCCGAATTGCGTCAATCAGTAGGGTGAAGCTAGGAAGGTCAATGGTAAAATAGCGGCAGGGGGAATTAGCTCAATTGGTAGAGCGCTGCGATCGCACCGCAGAGGTAAGGGGTTCGAATCCCCTATTCTCCATTCTTTCAAACCCATGCAAGCCAAGGGTTATATTGCTCATCAACGGCATGATTTAGCCCATGGACGAGTTCCTCAAGTCATGAGCTGTGATGCCACGTTGGGTCATTTTGGTTAGACGTTGGATCGAAAATGGATCGAAAGATTGACTCGATCTTTTCTTCCTTAGTCTGCTCATCCTGCAACGTAACGTAGAAAATCTTGGACTTGCTCATGCCCACACCCGCTGAATGGGATACGCATCAAACTTTTCATCTCCGCTGACAATATCCAACCCGTAATTCATCGCCTGGGCGACCAAAATGCGATCGAACGGATCACGATGGTCTGGCATCAATGGCAAATTTATGTAAGTTTGCGTATCTTCGATGTTAATCGGTAAAATCTCAGATCTCGTAACCGCTATTCGCGCTAGTAAATCGTCAAATGAGCAATAGATTTGCAGCTTGCCGATATTCAGTTTGATTGCAATTTCCCACACACTCGCCATACTAAAGAACAAATCTGACTTTGCTTCAACGATCTCTCTAGCTTTTAAGCTCAAGCTAGAATTCTGCGTTACATACCAAAGCACTACATGCGTATCTAAAAGCACTGCCATACTACATATAGTCCTTTAGATCTTCTAGAGGCTCATCAAAGTCATCAGATATCACTATTTTCCCAGCTAAACTCCCATAGCCATACTTTTTTTCATACTCAGTACGAGCAGTAGCATTAGTCAGGTCTAGAGGTTCATCAAAGTTATCTGGCAGCGGCAACACAAATGTGCCTTTCATAGAACCAGGCAAACGACGTTTCTTTGGTGTTTCTTCTTGGACGGGTCGTGTTGTATGTTTCTCCAACAGAAATTCAATGTAATGGAGTACTTCTGTTTGAAGTGACTCAGGCAGCTTTTCTAGCTTTTCTAGAATGGTTGGTTGTATCATCACGTTTTCTCCTTTCTTGCTCTTACTCAAAACATCACAGCAATTCTAATTTGAATTCCAAGAACGTTGTTTTTTGTGCCTGAGATTTTAGGGTTATTTCTCACATCCGATTGGGTATCGACAATAAAAACATAATCAACTCTTTTGATGCTCAACGGTATCGGGCATTTGTTGAATGATCTCCATGGTCTTGACGCTGACGGTGCAGACCCGATCGAGTAGGTCGATGACGTGTTCTTTGTAGTCGGCAAATTTGTAGGTGTTGAAGAGTTTGGCGATCGTCGGGTCTTTGGGTTTCTTTTCTTTGTGTTGGTCGAGAATCCATTCTAGGGCGGAGCGGTTGCCGAGTTTGTAGTCCCAGGCAACGGCGGGCACTCCTTCTAGGGTGGTTTCGGTATCGAGGATGATTTTGCCTTCGGTTTTGTCGGCTTTGAGTTTGGCTTTGGGTGTGGTGCGTTTAGTGGGTTTGGCTGGGTCGGGTGTGTCGGTGGGGATTAAGGTTGTCTGTAAGGGTGCATCACTGGCTGACTTTTTGCGCCCTACATCGACCCGTCGCAAGCCATAGGGTTTAATGGTTTCATAGTTCAGGTGCAGTTCCATGAGGGCTTTGCCCCAAGCTGCCCATTGGTGGAAGTCGGCATAGAAGGGCAGGCGGGGAAATTCGCGTTTGAGGTTGAGTTCGTATTTGGTACGGTAGGCGGGATGGTGCAGAACGGCGTAGGTGTAGTGGAAGATATCGAGTTTGGTGATGGTGGGGTCGTTGTAGTGGGTGTGGAATTGGGTTAAGCCCCAGTCGGTGATGTTGTCGATGCGGTTTCCATCTTTGTCGTAGCGGTAGAGGGGAAGGCACTGAGAACCACCTTGAGTTTGGTAATCCGGTATTGCGTCAATCGCCAAAGCGTAAACAGGCAATTCAACTCCGGACTTCAACCAGATAGCAAAATTTTTATTGTTTTCGGATTCTTGCTCTATGCATGAGAAGTACTGCCTAACAAGCCCAAACTCATCAACCAGAATGTCCGAAGTATAAAGATTTTTTTTGATATACGGTCTGTAGAAAACTTGCTTAATTTTCTCATAGGCAAAAAATTCTAACTCCTTCCTTTTAACCTTTGACTTAATATTTCGACTCCACTTTAAATCAAAGCCTTCACACAATTTTTCAAGGTCAAATCCATTTTCATGAAGCCTATCTTCGTAAATTTTAACTACTGATTGATAAGATTCAAGAAAATATTGAATCTTCTTTGCTAGAGAACTAGAGGAGTAATCATACACCCATTCATCGCGTCCAGTGGATATTCCATTGGAGAAGGACTTAAATACATCTCTCTCTTGAGATTCTTTCAATGTATTCTTAGTTTCCTTACTAGCAATTGATATTAAATCATCGAAGTTGTTATTGGTTAATCTCGTCCAATTACCCTTTTTGTCTGGAACAACATTCTGAAAGGGTATTTCTTGGACAGTTTTTCCAGCCAGAAAACTTAGCTTATCTTCTGCCAGCTCAAATTCGGGTCTTTCACAAAAGGAAATTTTACAATTGTCTTGTGATTTCGACTTGTCTTTCACTAAAAAAATAATTGTGACACCTATTTGAATATTGAAGACGTTGTGAGTTGTACCGGACAGTTTAGGGTTTTCGTGGATGTTTCCGCCGAGATCAATAATGTAGATGTTACTAAACTCACCAGAAATTGCTCTCCGAAAACCATCATAGACTCCTCTATGGATGAATGATGAGTTCGTGATGAAAGCAACAATTCCATCCTGGCTCAATCTATCAGTTGCCCATCTGAAAAACCTAAAGTAAGGATCGTAGTATCTAACTTTTTGTGCAGTACCTTGACTAATATAAGTTGCCTTAATATTTTTATCCACTTCCGGATACTTCCGATTTTTATTATTATCGTTTTCGTTTTCTTGATTGGCGTTGTAGGGCGGATTGCCGATAATCACAGAAATCGTGCGATCGTTTTGATTCTGAATTCGTGTCGTATTTTGCACACTCATGGCAAACAGATCAAACTGTTTTCCTTCAAATCCGCAGTGATCAAGTGTGTCTACTAAGCAAATATTTTTGAATTCTTCATATTCACCCATTTTTTGCTGATAGGTAAACTCAATATTTAAGTTGGCAATGTAATAGGGCAAGATCGCCACTTCATTGCAGTGAATCTCATGTTTATATTTATGCTCTAGCTTATCTGCAGGCAAGTATTCAATAAGTTCCGTTACATAGGTTCCTGTCCCGGTGCAGGGGTCTAGAATCTCCACGCCCGGATCGCTCAACAGTTTGCCAAAGTGTTTGTGTACTAGATAGTCAGTGCTCTCAATCATGAAGCGCACGATTTCGTTGGGTGTGTAAACAATGCCCAAGCGATCCGCCGCCTTGGGATTATAGGCTTTGTAGAAATTCTCGTAGATTGCCTTAAGAAATTTTTGCTTTTCGTGATGGTTAACGATATTTTCAGACTTGCGGCGAATTACTGCATAGTAGTGTTCGATGCTTTTGAGTGTATTTTTGCGGGTGGCTCCGGTAAAAAAGGTGTTGATGATTTCTGACAGTTCGCGCGCAATGTTGTTTTCGCGGTGAAACTGTGACTCATGGAAAATGTTGGTAAAAATATCCTCGGTGAGAATGTGCTGAATCAACATCTCATGGATATCGAAGATCTCGATTTCGGGGTTGATCGACTGGCGACACACTTCTAGAAATGTGTTGCGGCGATCCCTAAATTGGGTGTTGCTCTCCTCTTGCTGGGTAATAATGTCGCGCAGCACCGGCAAGATATGGGGAATGTCTTCTTTAAATTTGGCGATCGCTGCCCGAAAGTCGCGGACTTCGGCGCGTTCATATTCAACAAACGTCTGGAGCAACCGATCGAGTGCTTCGGCATCTTTCATCGAAACGCGAGCCACTTCCTGACTGTGCTGAATTAGCACGGCGGTCTGGGAGTCTTCAAACAGAATATTTTCGTCAGGATAGCCCTTAGCAAATTTTTTCTCAATCTCTTCGTCGAGCTTGTCGTACTGGTCTTTGCTCTCCCACCAGCCATGCTCCAACCGAATGGCATCCTTCACCGTGCCATCAGGAAAAACTGTTGTATTGAACTTGGTCTTAAAGTCGAGTTCTGGGATGAGCAGATAGTTGTGGGGTTTACAGTAGTCATTCAGCAAACGCTCAAAGGCATTGCGAATGCTGGTTTCCTTCTTGGAACCACCATAGCGAATGATTTTTTCGACCTCCGCCTGGTACTGCGTCACCAGTAATCTGGACATAGAGCGACTCCTAGAACCATAAAGCCTCAGTCAACTGAAGACTAAAGCTCAGTATTCCCATTTTGCCTCGAAGCTTACACCTGCTGTTGATTGCTATGCAGATAGTTTAAGTAGATTTTCATGGTCTGTGTGGAAGCCAGAGACGCAAAATTAGTACACAAGCTATACTTTGGTCTCTTTCTCTATGATAGACTCTCGACCCAGAAAAAAATCCTTGACTAATGTCGCAACAAGACGCTAGAGGCGATCGCTTTTCTGCCCTAGCGATACTCTGCGTGACCTCGGTGTTTAGGGCGAGGCGCGGGGAGAAAGTAGTACGCGTCATGTCCATGCCCCGCCTAGTTTCATCGCTTAATTCAGCAGCACATAAAGCAAAGAAACTCAGTTTCTTGAAACTTGGCTATCATAGTATCGACACTGCCTTGCTCCTTGCTACACGCAGCAAGCAACCACATGCCGTAAAACTATGACCTCCATTCAATATCAACTTTCCCTCAGTTTCGAGCAAATCCTGAGCTTAGTTAAGCAACTGCCTGAACCAGAAAAATTAAAACTAAGCGAAGTGTTATCCCAAGACTTGCTAGATAGTAAACTGACTCATCTTCTTCAAACCTTCAAAACTGATGAAATCTCCTTATCGCTCTTCAATGACTCTGGCGGTAGATAGAATAGAGTAAAAGGGCTGGAACCTAGTGAGAAGCGATGATAGCACCCCGTATAGCCAAGGCGA
>NZ_JACSWB010000100.1 GCF_016888135.1 Leptolyngbya sp. CCY15150 | reverse complement strand
CAAGCGATTCATCATGGCGGTGTAGAACAAACCCAGAGGAACGGCATTAAGCATCACCAAAAGCTGGGAAGAGCCCAAGATAATTGTCACCTGACAGGGTGGTTCGTCATCGTCATCGTTATCGCGCTCAGGGGCTGATGTCGATGTTGATGTTGATTCAGAGGCGGGCATTTCAGCCATTGCCTGTTGCGCAATCGTATCGTTGATGGCGTTGAGGATATCGAGGTTCAATCGTTTGCGGAAATGGACGAGGCTGGAGGCATCGAAGGGTGGGCTATCTCGATAGTCTGAGAAGCCTAGGAAGTATTGCAAGTAGGGGTTCTCTCGGATCTGTTCGACGGTTTCACGGTCGCTAGTGCCGAGGCGTTGTTGGATGGTCAGCGAACCGAGGGCAACGCGAAAGGATTTGGCGGGGGTGCCTTGCTTGGCATCAAGTTGCTTGGCGTAGTGGTCTTTAAGGTCGTCCCAGGGGATGAACCCGGCGAGTTTGACCCAACGATTATCGCCGGAAAGGTGTCCACCGAAGGGCAGATAAAAATCTTGGAAGGATAGTTGTCCGGGGCTAGAACGACGATACATGGCGAGCTAAGGTGCAAGGGTTTTGCGGTCTTTCACGTGATCTCTTTGCACTTTATCAGAGGGCGATCGTCCACGAAACTATTCCTTACAGTTTGTTGCTCTTTTTTCAGCAAGCCCTAAGTATTGATGAGTGAATTTCCTTAAAGTTGCTTGGCCTAGCTGGTATGAATTCCCAGGAGACGATAAAGACCGCAAAAGCCGACCAGCGATGTAACCATCAAGACACCACCCGCAACCACTAGCCCGATACCCAAGGCAGAGCCGCTGTAGAGGAACAGTCCCAAATAAAACAACATCGAAGCCGACAGTAGGCGGATCAGGCGATCAAAGGTACCAACATTCGTTTTCATAGCGATAGTCTCCAGTCCTGAGTAATTGCTTGAGAGCCTAGCCTGGTCATATAGCAGCGATTCTCTAGGCTCTTAGCTTGAAGTTTGCAACTTTGGTTTCATGGTATAGCTAATTGGTCATAGAATGTTAAATGAAAGAAAATGAGCTTGATCAAACTTGCTAAGTCTTTGCTGTGTAAAGCTTTCAGAGAGAAGAGGATTGGTGATCGTCCAGTGAGGCAATTAGGCGTTGGCCCTTAAGACTGGCTCACGTCTCAATTAAAGCTCTATAACTAATCTGTTCTGTTACGTTTAATATCAAACTCAATCAATTTACCCAAATCATACAAAGAAACAACCCATCATCTGTCAGCATAAAATTTGAATCCAGCTCAAGTAATTCTTTCATCAGTTTCAGTTGAGGAATAGGTCATGAGCGTAGAAGATAGAGCCAAGGCAACAGCCAAAAATATTGAAGGCAACGTCCAAGAAGCTGTGGGGAATCTAACGGGAGACCCTAATACTCAGGCAGAGGGCAAAGCAAAGCAAGCAGAGGCAAAGGTTCGGCATACGGTCGAAAATATAAAGAAGGAGATCAAAAAGATAATTGACTGAAGCCTGCTTAAAGAGCCAATCCTTTTTCTTGCCCCCCTCTCTATTGGTTGATAGGGAGCCAAGCCCTCATTAAGGTTGGGCTAACTCTTTGGTTTCACCCAGTCATGACCAGCTCTATGCTTCAGTAGCAACTATGGATCAGGCTAAAGCAACGGCTAAGACGATTGAAGGTAAATACCAGGAAGAGATTGGTAATATGACCGGCGATCTCAAAACCCAGGCTGCTGAAAAAGCCAAGCAGTTTGATGCTAATACTCAAGAGGCAATTCTTGAAAGCATTAGACCTTATCGGTAATTAGTTGCTCGACATCCAAATGGATGTAGTAACCATAAGATCGATCGGTTTCGGTCTAAGAATTGATTGCTTTTCCTAATTCCGATTAAGTCTATTGATAATCCTAACTATCAGCCTGATGGGAAAAACTTGATAAATCAAGACCGTGAAGCTGTGAAATGTCTAGAAGCAAATGTCAGGGATTGCTTCGATCAAACACAGGAGACTGACCAGGCTTGACTAACCACTGTAGATTGCATTAACAACTGAGACAATGGGCACTGGTCTCTCAACAAGTCATCGACCGGTTCGAGGTATCGAAAGCTTTGAAATAAAAGTTTTCTGAAACTTATCTCCTGTTAGTATCCCAGCGCCACCACTATTAAGCAGGACTACAGCAATGACTACCAAACATGAATCTCAAGACTCTATTCCGCAATATGACGCGCACCTCATCCCGGCTGAATCTGCTGCCCGCCAGCATCGAGAAGGTAAGGGTTTTGGCCACACTCCCCATGATGAGCCGAATGGTGAATCGAGCCACACCACAGATGGCTACACCGTAGACAGAGAAGGGTTGATCAATAACTACGGGATTGAGCCAGAAATGTACGTCGAGGTGCCCGGAGATCTGCGTGAGCAAGTCGCCCAAGATGCGACAGAACGTGTCCATGAATTGCAAGAGTTATCTGAAGATGAGGACGGCAAACTGACTACGGAACATGATTGGCGACACAAAGGCCCAGGCTTGATTTAGGGTATATCAGATCAAGTTTATCTCAGGAGAAAGCCCCGATGCAGACGTTATTCCAGTTCGTTCTGAGCCTTGGTCTGATGATGAGTGTCAGCCTGTTGCTGATCGGCTGGTATCCGGCTCCTGCCTCCGCTGCTCCCATCATCTCTAACCCCAATGAGCTGGTGCAGGTCGTTCAAGAGATTGAATCGCTGGATGCCATGCGCTCTAGGTTAGCCTCTTCCCTGGAAGGGAGCACTGAAGTACCGACGATGCAAACCATGAAAGACGTCTGCCGCCCGGTAGGGATGCGGGCCATGCAGCTGAGCCAAGAGCATGGCTGGCAGGTTAAGCAAGTCGCGAAGAACTATCGCAACCCAGACCATGCCCCAGGCAACTTGCACGACCAGATGGCGCTGGTAAAATTCAACCAAGAGCCAGAACTGATTGGTTTTTGGGATCAAGAAACCGTGGATAAACAGCCAGGAATACGCTACTACCGACGCATTGATGTAGAAGCCAGTTGCCTTGCCTGCCATGGGTTGAAAGATCGCCGTCCGCAGTTTGTCAAAGATGGCTACCCTCAAGATTTGGCCTACAACTTTAACGTGGGCGACCTGCGCGGTATGTATGCCGTTTTTATTCCCGATGATATCCAACGTGCCATTCAAAATGCTACCAATTAACACCACTACCAATTCAGTCAAGGAGTAGTAAACATGATAACTATTCTACGTTTTATCGGATCAACATTCATACTTGGGATATTAGCTGGGGTGTTGATGATGAATTTGGCGATCGCTCCAGCCCAAGCAATCACGCGCCAGCTAGAAGAAGCGCCGGGGCAGAAGGTCTACCAGTCGGAGGTTTACCAGTCTCGCCAAACGCTCAAGGATCAACAGGGCAACAGTTGGCAAGCGATCGCCTTCAAACGGACTCATCCTGAGCACGTCGCCACGATGTATTTGCGTCTTGTTGGGTTTCCAGGAACCGCAAATATCGATCATTCACAGCCACTCACCCTCATCGACTCGATGGGGAAAACCTTCACTGCTGCAGATGTCTCCCAAGATATGTTCATGGATCAAGCCCAAGTGGGGACAGATGCCGGAGAGTATAATTTGCAGCCGATCCTGATGCAGTTAGAATCGGCGATTCCATTGCGGCTCGTCCTTCCAACCCTCGACCAATCAAAGATTATCCTGAATGTTTCTCCGGATGTGGTTGAAGAATGGCGATCGCTCACGGATCAACCATAATCCCTACCTAGCCAAGAGTAATGCCGTAATAAATTAATTCAAGATACATAAACACTCTAGGAATAAGCATCATGAATTTGGAAAATCTAGCGGCACTTAAACCCTATCTCAGCTTTTTTCACCCCGTTATGATGTGGATTTTGCTGGCCCTGGCACTCTACACCCTATACCTGGGAGTACAGGTTCGGCGGACAAGACTGGCAGAGGGAGAGCCTAAGAAGGAGCTGATCAAGGGTCGGTTTGCGATTCGTCACCATCAAATTGGCTCCATCTTTTTGGCCCTGATTGTCATGGGGGCGATCGGCGGCATCACCGTGACCTATATCAACAGCGGCAAGATTGTCATTGGGCCCCACTTGTTTGCGGGGTTAGGAATAGTCGGTTTGGTGACCACCTCTGCGGCGCTGGTTCCTTTTATGAAGCAGCATAACTGGGTGCGCAGTGTCCATGTTTCCTTGAATCTGATTCTGCTGGGACTGTTTGGCTGGCAAGCCACAACCGGGGTGCAAATTGTACAAAAAATTGTCAGCCAGATGACCTCAAATGGTGCTGGATAAGTAAGTCTTCATGTCTTACTCAGCCAAGCAACTACGTTGACAACATCGATAGCTCAATTTTATCCAGATGGACACTTTAGCTCACTCAACTCGACCCAACGCTTAGGAGACTCATACTATGCAGACCATGCCTATCCATATCGGTATTGAAGAACAAAATCGCCGCGAGATTGTCCAAGGTCTTTCTCACCTGCTGGCAGATACGTATACGCTGTATTTGAAGACCCACAACTTCCACTGGAACGTGACTGGCCCCATGTTTCGGACGCTGCATCTGATGTTTGAAGAGCAGTATATTGAACTAGCTTTGGCCGTAGACCTGATCGCTGAACGCATAAGAATACTAGGCTTTCCGGCTCCGGGCACCTATGGGGAATTTGCTAGGCTTTCTTCAATCAAGGAAGAAGAGGGTGTACCGAGTGCTGAAGATATGATCCGCAAGTTAATAGAAGATCAGGAAGCCGTTGTCCGTACCGCGCGATCGCTCTTCATTGTACTGGAGCGATCGCACGATGAGCCGACCGCAGACTTACTGACCCAACGCATGCAGGTGCATGAGAAAACAGCGTGGATGTTGAAAAGTTTACTGGCGGAGTAGGGTCGAACAGCTAACTATCCACAGTCTATTAACAGGTTGATCCGTTAGGAAGGCTCAATCGCGGATAAGGTGGTGCGGCTTCTTCGCGATCGCCAAAAGCCTTGATTGACAGCACGACCCTCTAGTGAACATAGAAAAGCAGGACTTCAACCATGACAACACAAACACTTGCTCCAGACCTGCTTCACACAATAGATGCCTACTGGCGGGCTGCCAACTATCTCTCCGTGGGGCAGATTTATCTTTTCGACAATCCGTTGCTCAAACGTCCGCTCACAATTGCAGATATCAAGTCCATGCTCCTGGGACACTGGGGCACGACACCGGGGCAGAATTTTATCTATGTGCATCTGAACCGGGTGATTAAAAAATATGACCTCGACATGATCTATGTCTCTGGCCCCGGCCATGGTGGCCCGGCGGTCGTCGCTAACACCTATCTGGAGGGCACCTATAGCGAGATCTATCCCGACATTAGTCAGGATGAGGCTGGACTGCAAAAGCTCTTTCTGCAATTTTCGTTTCCCGGCGGCATTCCCAGCCATGCCTCGCCGGAGTGCCCCGGATCGATTCACGAAGGCGGCGAGTTGGGCTATTCCCTCAGCCATTCGTTTGGGGCGGTGTTCGATAATCCTGATCTGATCGTGGCCTGTGTTGTCGGTGATGGCGAGGCGGAAACCGGGCCACTAGCCACGTCCTGGCAGTCCAACAAGTTTCTCAACCCTGCCACCGATGGTGCGGTGCTGCCGATCCTGCATCTGAACGGCTATAAAATTGCCAACCCGACCATCCTGGCCCGCATTGAGCCGGAAGAGTTGGATCAATTTCTACGCGGCAACGGCTGGATACCCTATTACGTCGAGGGCGATGATCCTGATCTGATGCATGAAGCCATGGCGGCGACACTCGATCAGGTGATTGAGGAGATCCAACGCATCCAGCATGAAGCTCGCACCTTAGAGAAGACCAAACGCCCGCGCTGGCCGATGATTGTGCTGCGATCGCCCAAGGGCTGGACGGGGCCAAAATGGGTGGATGGCGTGCAAATCGAAGGCACATTCCGGGCGCATCAGGTGCCGCTCTCCGATCCGCGATCGCATCCCGAACATCTGACCCTGTTAGAAGACTGGCTGCGCAGCTACCGACCGGAGGAACTGTTCGACGAATCGGGACGGTTGAAACCGGAACTGGCAGAACTTGCTCCCAAGGGCGATCGCCGCATGGGAGCCAACCCCCACACCAACGGCGGCCTGCTGCTGCGCGATCTGGTCATGCCAGACTTTCGGGACTACGCCGTGGACGTGCCTACTCCCGGCTCGGTTAAGGCTGCCGACGCGCACGAACTGGGCGTATTCCTGCGAGACGTGGTCAAACTTAACCAGGAGCAGCGTAATTTCAGAATTTTTGGCCCTGACGAAACCCTCTCCAATCGCTTGGGGTCGGTGTTTGAGGTCACCGATCGCCAATGGGATGCCCAAACCCAAGATAACGATGAGTTTCTTGCTCTGGATGGTCGGGTGATAGAAATGTTGAGTGAGCACCAGTGCGAGGGCTGGCTGGAAGGCTACCTGCTCACGGGGCGACATGGCCTGTTCAACTGCTACGAGGCGTTCATCCATATCATCGACTCGATGTTTAACCAGCACGCCAAGTGGCTGAAGGTGACGGCAGAGCTGCCCTGGCGACGACCGATCGCCTCCTTAAATTACCTGCTGGCGTCCCATGTCTGGCAGCAAATGCACAACGGATTCACCCACCAAGACCCAGGGTTTATCGATCACGTTGTCAATAAAAAAGCCTCGGTGGTGCGCGTCTACCTGCCGCCCGACGCCAACTGCCTGCTGTCGGTTTGGGATCACTGTCTGCGTAGCCGCCATTACGTCAACGTGGTGATTGCAGGTAAATATTCCGCCCCGCAATGGCTGACGATGGACGAAGCGGTTAGCCATTGCACCGCAGGCATTGGCATTTGGGACTGGGCCAGCAGCGACGGCGAACCCGATGTGGTGATGGCCTGCTGTGGCGATGTGCCCACCCTAGAAACCCTGGCGGCTGTTTCGATGATGCGGGAGCAGTTGCCCGATTTGAACATCCGCGTGGTCAATGTCGTTGACCTGATGCGACTGCAACCGGAACTTGAACATCCCAGCAATTCTCAGTATGACGATTCAACTGGTATTGGGCGGGATGTCTAGCTCTAGACCTTCCAGCATGAAGGTGAGCAGATGATCCCAACTGTCG
>NZ_JACSWB010000099.1 GCF_016888135.1 Leptolyngbya sp. CCY15150 | reverse complement strand
CGGCGGATAGTTCTGAGGGATTGGTTAGTCATGGACATCTATCAGGTAGCTACACTACTTACCAGTATGCCAAAAGGTTTTAAAACACGCCCTAGCAGTCCGGCAATCGATTAACTGGCCAAACCAGTAAATAGAACCGATATCCTTCCGTTCAGCAGTATTGAAATCTCGGCATCCTGCAACTAGGCTCACCCAATCGGGTAAGCCTGGAACCCTTTAGGAGAAGACATGATCCAGATTTGGCAAGGGCAAACAGGGGAGTTGATCACCGAAATCGCCGCCGATGGCACTACCCACTTTGAGGCGATCGCCATCAGTCATGGGGGCACTCAGCTCGCCGCGATCGCCCAGACCCTGCCAGATAATGCGCTAACGCTGCAGTCATGGCAAGTGGAAGCGGGACAACATCTCGGCAGCAGTCTCTCGGCACCGCCCAAAGCCAGTTTCGGGATGAAGCCGGATTTGTCGGCGTGCCGCTGGTGGAAGTCGGATTTCAACCCGGTGATGCCCCTGTTTCCCGCCCAGAAGGGGCTATCCTAAGCGAGGTTCCTCCAAATCCGGCAGCGAATGCCAAATACCTATTTTACTTGCACGGTAAAATCATCGAAGACGAAGTCATCCGTCCGACTCACCCGGCCTATGGCACCTACGAATACGAACAGATTCTCACCACGTTTGAGCAGCGGGGTTTTACGGTTATCAGTGAGGCAAGATCGCTCAATACCGATGTTGATGACTATGCTACGATCACCGCGGGGCAAATTTAAGCCTTGATTGCCCAGGCGTTCCCCCTGAGCAAGTCACCGTCGTAGGGGCCGCTAAGGGAGCCGCTATTGCGATGTTGACGTCTACCCAGTTGCGCGATCGCGATGTCAACTTTGTTCTGATCAGCAACGGCAATGACTGGGTGGAAGACAATTTCGCCATTGATTTATATGGCCGTGTCCTCTCGATTTATGACGTGAATGATGAGATTGGCCAAACTTGCGACAGCCTGTTTGCCAAGGCTACTGGACTTAACCATTAAGCCGAAATTGAACTCACTATCGGCACCGGCCACGCCATCTTATTCAAACCACTCGAAGCGTGGGTACAACCTGTTGTACAGTGGTCACAAACCCAATCCATCAGCACCCGTGATCGCAGTTTTGCAGCACCCGTTTAGAGTTATCGGAGTTCAGTTTTGAGCATTTTTCAACGTCCTCGACGAGTTGCGATCGCCCTACGAGACAACACCCTCAGCGAACGCGAAAAACTCAATTTTCTTTGGGTTTTGTTTGCACTCAGTGGCATTTTTGGTGAAGAGAGCGCTTTAGTAGCGATTCGAGCACTGTCAAGCGGATATGGCCTGCTTCTGGCTGTGCCCTGGATCATTTTGATTTGGGGGACCATTGCCAGTTATCGGGCTAACCGGCAGGGCGACAACCAGAACTTTATTGAGCGCTTTATTTGCTTGACAACGTCTCTATCAATTCGGGCTTATCTCGTCTACGCCGTACTGCTTATCCCCATTCATTTTCTATCGAGGCTGATTTTTTCATCGCAATTCAACGTGTTTCCATTTCTCACGAACCAGCTTGTTGTTATTGGCATGACGCTATACATCTATGTTCGTCTTAAGTCACTCATGGTGATCGCTGCTGGCAGTAGGGGTCAAGAGGGTGCGCCCAACTCTGAAACCTAGTTTTGAGCAGATGGCTACTGGCCAAAACCCCTACCGCTGGCTGCGTGAAAAATGCCACACCACAGTGAAACAGGCAAAGACTCCCCCCGCCCAACGTTGATGAAACGCAGATAGATTCCCATGATTACGCTATATCACAACCCCATCACCCGCTCCCTGCGGGTACGCTGGCTGCTCGAAAAACTCGATCTGGACTACACCCTGAAGACCGTTGAATTTGTGCCACATGTAGATGGCGAAGTGCTTTGCCCAAAACACGCCGACCGGACGCTGTCCGACGTTGGTGGATCGCGATAATGTTTAAACGCAGGCGAATCGTTGCCATACCCCAAGTGGAGCGGTTGCTGAGCGCAGCGCAGCGTCAGTTTGAGATACAGATGAGTGAGTCAATCGTGCACCGTAATTGCTCAACTGAATCGCCAATCGGTCTGAGATGAGGTAAGAGCACGGGAAATGGCATCCAAGGCAGACAGGCCCTGACGCTTGGCCGTATTGATCAAAGAGCGCACTTGAGCAAACAACGCTGCTCCCCAGTCCGAACGAAAGCCATGGATTACCTTGCGGAAGACGACACTCCAGCGCAACGCCTGCTCACTGGCGTTATTGGTGGGCGGGACGGTCGCATCAGTTAAGAACAGCAACAGATGATCTC
>NZ_JACSWB010000098.1 GCF_016888135.1 Leptolyngbya sp. CCY15150 | reverse complement strand
CTGTTCACCATCAGCGAGTATCACGCCACCTACGGGGCGCTATCAGGGCTGGTTGCAGTACCCGTGTTTCTGGCGATCGCCTACGGAGTGTTCAAGCGTAAGACCCCAGCCCGTTTTCCAGAGACACCGTAAGTTCGTGGGTGATCTCGCCAGCTTGTTAATGGCTGGGGCGATGGGTCTGGCGCATGGGGATTGAAGGTCTCCCAAAAACCCTGATTGTTTCGGTCACAGGTGACCCGGCCACCCCGCACTCGGGCGGCATCAGCTTCGCCGAGACGCTCGGCGGCACCTTGCTCACCGTCGAGGGCGGGCACGGTGTGGCTCTCACCGACGACAACGTCTGTGTTAACGACATCGTCGCTAGACTACCTGATCGACCTTGAACTCCCAGCAGAGGGCGATCGCTGCGTCCTCTAGCCCCCCATCACCAAAACAAGGATTTAGACACCCTTACTTACACCATCGACAGCGCTGCTCTACGCGGCAGTGCTCACTCTTAAGCATCACTACATCCATCACCAAAAATAGGAGCTAAAACTATGTCACGCAAAGCGATCGCCACAAAGCGCCTTATTCACCCGAATCATGAAGCAAGACACATCCGCTTGCTTCGCAAACCCTTCCAGATCATT
Organism: Leptolyngbya sp. CCY15150; assembly: GCF_016888135.1. NCBI lineage: Bacteria > Bacillati > Cyanobacteriota > Cyanophyceae > Leptolyngbyales > Leptolyngbyaceae > Leptolyngbya > Leptolyngbya sp. CCY15150. The sequence goes on along the minus strand of NZ_JACSWB010000098.1, from coordinate 4,553 downwards.
CGCGCCAATTTTCGCGCCTACCTCATCATCAACGCCATTGTGTATGGCTTAGTCATCACCGGGGTGGTAGCGGCGATGGTCTTCCCCAACCTGGGCGCAGCTCAGGTGGCCACCATGGAAGACAACGGAACAGCGGATCTTGTCCGATCGCTATTCAATAATCCGTGGCTGTTCTCACTGACCATCCTGGGAGTCAACGTCATGACTGGCGCGCTGTGGATTGTGATCCCCTCGCTGATCGTTCCCTTCACTGGCATCGCCCTATTTGCGTATAAGGCATTCACATTAGGTTTAGCCATGGCCCCGTCTACCGAGATTATGGCAGTGGCACTGATCCCGCACTCGCTGACGGTACTCATCGAACTCCAAGCTTACGCCCTCTTGATGTTGGGCGCATACATCCTTGGTCGGTCTTGGGTTCGCCCCGCCATCATCGGTGCTCAAAACCATCGTCAGGGTTACGTTCGTGGGCTAAAAAACCTCGGTTGGCTGAGCCTGTCCACGCTCCCACTATTCATCATCGGCGCGATCTGGGAGGCGTTCTCGCTCCGCTACCTGGTTCCTCTGCTGACCCAATGGTTGCTGTAGCGCTAAACAGACCAAATCATGATGGTTTCTTGAATCAATTGTCAATTCTGCAATTTTAGATGGTGAATCAAATGATTAAGTACAAAGATTTCGCGCCTCGAATTACTGAGCGAGGACCCTTCGGCGGCCCTTCCGAGTATGAATCTTTCTCTGAGGTGGTGAGTGCTGTCAATCAGTGGATCGAAAGCACAACGATACAGGTAATCAATGTTGAAACGGTTGTTTTACCCGATCGCCTCGAAGGCACCAGTGATGATGTCTACGGAGTGACGACTAGTAATGCTTTCCACCCAGTGATGATCAGTCAGGGTCTTCCAATCAAGTGCTTTCAATGTGTGCGTGTTTGGTACAAAGAATAAGCTTCACCGGAGAAGAAATCATGAAACGATCTACCTTGTTTACTTTCCTGTATCTGGCGCTGGGAGTTTGTCTGACAGCGATCGCGTTTGGATACCCAAACCTGCCTTCGGGTCTTCAAACTAGCCTGTTGATCAGTGCAGGAGTGTCTTACATCGCTTGTATTTTCAATCCATCTTGGCGGGAGAGGACAATCCGCTTCTATCGCAGCCGCAATTCATCGGTCATCCTATCCTCGTTGGTGATTGGATTCACTATTATTGGGATGATTTGGGAGATTCTGAGTCAGAACTGGGCGATGGAAGCTTTTTTAGGAGCGTTTTCGCGGCTAATCATTGTTTTAGGGTTTGCTGAAAACATTGTGATTATAAGGCAAGTGAATTCTGAACATTAGGGTCTAAATCGGATGATGCCGAGCACTATGCCTGTACAAAACGTTAATTCGAGTCCTTGAGTCCTCGCTTTTTTAGTCAAAGCTTACTAGAACACACTCATCAGGAGGTTGCCAATGAACCGGAAGATTTTAGTAACGGGCGCAACTGGGAGTAACGGTACAGAGATTGTCAAACGACTCGCAGCGCAGAACGTGCAAGTCCGCGCCATGGTTCGTAACCATGATCGAGCAAAGGAAATTGCACTCCCGAATGTTGACGTGGTGGAGGGGAACTTTGATCGCCCTGAGACGCTGTTGAAAGCGCTGACTGAAGTAGATCGCGCCTTTCTCTTAACGAACTCTACGGAACGCGCAGAAGCCCAGCAACTCGCGTTTGTTGAAGCGGCTCGTCAGAGTGGTGTCAAGCATATCGTCAAACTATCGCAATTTGCAGCCGATGCCCATTCGCCCGTGCGCTTTTTGCGTTACCATGCCGCAGTCGAAGCGGCAATTCAAGCATCAGGAATGACGTACACATTTCTGCGTCCCAACCTCTTTATGCAGGGCTTATTAAGCTTTAAATCGACAATCACGAGCCAAAACGCCTTTTATGCAGCGATCGGTGATGCAAAGGTCAGCGTGGTAGACGTGCGCGATATTGCAGACGTTGCAGTAGTTGCTCTAACAGAAACAGGGCATGAGGGAAAGATTTATAACCTCACCGGACCACAGGCCTTGACTCATGCTGAGATGGCAGAACAACTCTCGGCTGCGCTCAATCGTCAGATTGCATTCGTCGATATTCCATCTGAAGCAATGCGCGATCAACTGCTCAACATTGGAATGCCAGCTTGGCAAGCAGATGGGCTGATTGAGGATTACGCGCACTACCGACGCAATGAGGCAGCAGCGGTTTCGTCTGGTATACAGGACGCAATTGGTAAAGAGCTGCGTAGTTTTAAGACATTCGCCCGTGACTACGCAACAATGTTTGGCTAGACGCAGCCCAATCAGCCTGCTGCACCGAAACAAACCTGAGTTGTTGTTGAAAAATAATGAATTGCATTACACGCAAGCGGTACAAATTGGCGATCGCGTGGAGGCATCAGGACAAGGTGGTTGGGATGACAACCTGCAAATTTCTGAATCGCTCGATTCAGGGTTCTGTTCATAAGAACCGTTCTCACACGGGCTAGGCCAAATAGTACAGATATGGAGTTGAAGTGCAACTCTGGGGTGAGCATTATGGTGCAGCATGAAAGGCAAGATGAAACACGACAGTTGGCGATCGCGCCTCGCCTGTGGCTCTGGTGGACATTGGCTACTACAATTGCGGGGGCGATCGTTGGAGCACTGGAAGCGTCAGGATTTCAGTTTATAGCAACCATAGTTTTTACAGGTTTGTTGATTGGCGCAGCCCAATGGCTTGTTTTGCGCCAGTACATTCCTAAAGCCTTTTGGTGGATAGTGGTTAGCACCCTGGGATGGACTTTTGGGCTATTGCTAGTGTTTCCTAACGAAACCCTTTTTGATCCGCTTATCCAATTCCTAAGTACGCTGGGCGCATGGCCAGTTTTTTGGTCGAATCTGGTCACACAGCCGATTATACTAGCTATTCTTGGCGCGGCTCAATTTCCGATTTTGAGACGACTTGTCCGTAAAGCACATTGGTGGATTTTGGTCAGCGCTTTAGGAGGTGCACTAGAAGGAGCAAGCGGCTCAACTGTCTCATACATTTTACAGCCAGGGCTACTGCCAGCACCATTCCCCACAGCATTGATCTATGGATCAGGTTGGCTAAGCTACGGCATCGTTACTGGAATTTACCTGCAATGGCTGCTGCGTCATCACCCTCGATAGGGCAATATAGTGGCGTCGTTCTGCCCATCGTCGCCCCTTGTCTTGTTCCACATTGAAATGCAGTAGCTGCCCTTATTGATGACGGACTACTTAGCGAAAGGTTTTCAATCAATAAGAAGCGTATACGTGTTTAACGCCACAAGTAGAAAGAGTGAGATATCAATTATGTTCAAGCTATCCTCTAAAGTCTCTGTCTTATTAGTTACGATGACCGCGTTGGTGCTGGTTTATTTACAGTCTTTTTGGGCAAAACCTGCCCTATCTGAAATCTCTGTAGCCTCTCTAAATCAGTCAATGCTTATCGCAACTGCTGCTCTTCCCCCTGAACTTGTTCAGGCTGTTTTAGGAGGCAGACCTGTTTATGTCCTGAATGTAACCAGAATCGAAGACACCGTTCTAATTCGCTGTTATCCCGGCTATGAACCCACGATCACCGTTCGAGCCATGGGGAGCAATCCCAATGCCAGTGGCCCGAAAGAAGGCGTCATGACGTGTCGTTCTTCTGATTAGAGGTAACTTATATACCTCTAATATCAATCGATCTACACAACCAGGAGAAAAGCATTATGCTGCAACCAAAAAATGCGATCGCTGCATTCTCTAGTCAGCCACCTCGACGCTAAACCTAAGGATCTAGAACCCCCCATCGACAATCGTACTGAACGGAGAAATATCATGAATAAGCCTGAATTTTTTGTTACCCCCGGCTATGGGGAATACATGCTGAATGAATTGCATTACTCGCAAGCGCTAAAAATTGGCGATCGCGTGGAGACATCAGGACAAGGTGGTTGGGATGACAACCTGCAAATTTCTGAATCGCTCGATTCATAGTTCTGTTCATAAGAACCGCTCTCACACGGGTTAGGGCGAATAGTACAGATATAGAGGGCTTTGTTGCATGATTAGTGGGTCAAGGGCGAAAATAATCCATATAGAATGCCAGGTTCAGCAATCGTTGGTATGTCTCCGTAACACCCTCTAAACCCCAATGCCGAGTTCGCAATTGGTCGGAATACGATGCCACCCTCAAACGGCCTGCTTGGGGTAGGGGCGACAGGAGCAGTGGCGGTTCACAGTCTTGCTCTGATTCTAAGATCGTGATGGATTGGAGGTAAAGGTGAAGATAATGGGTGCGATCGCCCTGAAAAGTACGGTCACCGTTGCCTGTGATGCAAGCATATCGCTCAATGAGGGACTGGACTCCTTGAAATGCTCTGAACTGGTTGCTGAACCATCTATTTTTCCGAGGATTGCACTGCCTTTCGCTTGCCCCAAGGTTTAAGGGTGGACACGATAATGACTGTCAGGAGTGCCAGAGTTTGCAATGCACCAACGAGAGTCACGGTGGTTTGTAGCGTGAGATAGTCAGGAC
>NZ_JACSWB010000097.1 GCF_016888135.1 Leptolyngbya sp. CCY15150 | reverse complement strand
AGCCAAGCAACGGAGTCTGAGAGCCGCCGCTTAATCCCAAACAACTACAGATACAGTTGACTGGCAGCGACTTCTCTCCTATTTCCGATAAAGTCTACTATCCTGCAGTTTGTAGAAGGCTTAAGCGACCGCCAAGCAGCAGATGCCGTGCGTAGCCGGATTGACTGGAAATACTTACTCTGTTTGGAACTTACCGATCCTGGGTTTGACCATACCGTCCTCAGCGAGTTTCGTTGTCGGTTAGTGAACGCCAAGGCTGAGCGTCACATCTTTGACCAGTTGTTACAGTTTTGTCAAGGCAAAGGCTGGCTAAAAGCTCGCGGTCGTCAGCGTACAGACGCGACTCACGTCCTAGCCGCCATTCGAGCGGTGACGCGACTAGAATGTGTAGGAGAAACCCTGCGAGCCGCACTCAACGCACTGGCAGTCGCTGCCCCTGATTGGACAATCGTCCACAGCCAACCGGAGTGGATAGATCGCTACAGCGAGCGAATAGAAGATTATCATTTGCCTAAGTCCAAGGCTCAGCGAACGGCTCAAGCTGAAGTCTATGGTCGCGATGGACTCGCTTTGTTGAGGGCTATTTTTGACCATGCAGGGAGCCCAGCTTGGCTGCGCCAGATTCCAGCCGCTGAGACCTTGAGACGCATCTGGATACAACAATATTATTGCGAGAACGACAACATTCGCTGGCGCACTCAAGCCGAAGTCCCACCTGCTTCTATCATGTTGAGCTCGCCTTATGAACCAGATGCCCACTACGCTAAGAAACATACAACTTCCTGGGTGGGATACAAAGTCCATGTCAGTGAAACTTGTGAGCCACAAGAATTGCACTTGATTACGAATGTAGAAATCTCTCCAGCGCCTGTTGCTGATGGGGATATGACTGAATCAATTCACCAGTCTTTGGACAACAACCATCTCCTACCCAGCAAACATATTGTCGATACTGGGTATCTTGATGCCGAACTGTTAGTAACAACTGACGAGCGATATCAAGTGGATTTGCTGGGACCGACACGCGTCAATCTTCACTGGCAGGCAAAGGCAAATCAAGGCTATGCTGCCGATGACTTTATGGTCGATTGGCAACAGCAGAAAGTCATTTGTCCAGCAGGAAAATCCAGTGTTTCTTGGACGCCAGCCATTGACGGTCGAGATAATGAAGTGATCAACATCAAGTTTGCCACAGCAGATTGTTCAATCTGTCCAAGTTTGCGCTTATGCACCCGCAGTGCGCGCCTGAGGCGCTCGATTACCATTCGACCGGAAGCACAGTACAAAGCCTTGCAGAAAGCTAGGCAACGAGGGCCCACGGCTGACTATCGGGCCGACTATGCGTTGTGTGCTGGGATTGAGGGAACGCTCTCTGAAGGGGTGCGAGCACATGGCTTCCGGCGGGCTCGCTACATTGGCTTAGCCAAAACCCACTTACAGTACCTGATGACAGCCGCAGCGATTAACTGTAAGCGCATTCACAACTGGCTAACTGGCGTGCCTCAAGCCGCTACCCGTACTTCACAGTTTGTAAGACTGATGGAGTCATCTGCAGGTTAAGCAATATTTCGCCACCAGTATCAAAAGTTGCCAAGAGCCCGAAGTTAGGCAAATACGCACCAACACCCAATTAATGGACAATCAGATGTCTAGGACATTTAATTCAGTTTGGGATATAGACTTACAGGATACACATGCCTTGAGTAATCTACATACCTTTTTATCAAATGGGGGAGATCCAAACGAGACTAGGTTCATAAATGGATATTCTCAATCTTTCATCTATAAAGCAACAAGAGAGAAAAAGATTGACGCTATTGAACTTCTGGCTAGAGCTGGTGCGGATGTTGATCTCACTGGAAAAGAACAAATGAGCTTTGGCTCCGCACTCCTAGCAGCATCAGAATTGGGATATCTGGAAATTTGTCGTCTTTTGATTGATTGTGGCGCAGATGTAAATCTTCATGGCAAAGGAACTTTACTGCCAGGCACACTGAATTTGTCGTATGTTGGTACGTCTCCTCTTCATCGTGCTGCCGAAAAAGGTCATAGTACAATTGTAAAACTGCTGCTTGAACATGGTGCTAACCCTAATGTTCTTATTGAACCTATTCCCTTTCTCATGAATTTAGATACACCTATTGCTGCCGCCGCTAGAACAGGAAAACTTGAGACTTTACAAACTTTACTTAAAGGGGGAGCAGATATTGATTTCATGCATCCTATCGGCTTTTCAGCTTTACATGAAGCCGTAAGATTTAGTCACCTGGAAGCTGTAAAGCTATTGCTCGAAAGTGACGCTGATATTAATAAAAGAGGATCTTTTTTTGGAATTACACCTTTATATTTGGCCCAAGATATTGGCAGAAGGAAGGCCAGTATTGCCAACACAGAAATTCAGAAGTATCTAGCTCAGAATGGCGGCATATCTTATATCCACTGGTGGTACTATCCATTGATTATGCTTGGATTTGGATTCTCTTATTACTAACATCTGGATCTCTATATTGAAACGGTAGAGAGTAGGGCAGGCAGAGCTGAATACGACGCCAATAGCAACTAGATTGCGGTTGTTGCTCCACTGAGCGATCACACCGAGATGCTCTATTAACGATACAGGTTACGCCCAGGTAAACCAACGCAGTCAGCGCATCGAGACGATCTTTGTCGACGACACCCCAGCAGGGGTATGGCAACGATTCTGACGAAAAGGTATCACATCTCCCTGAAGCCCTTGTCTGGCAGTAGCTTCAGGAGTGCTACATTTTGTAGTATTTAAGG
>NZ_JACSWB010000096.1 GCF_016888135.1 Leptolyngbya sp. CCY15150 | reverse complement strand
GTAGGCTGGTTCGGCGTTCTGATGATCCCCACCCTGCTCACCGCCACCATCTGTTTCATCATTGCCTTCGTGGCAGCCCCTCCCGTTGACATCGACGGCATCCGCGAGCCTGTTGCAGGTTCCTTGATCTACGGCAACAACATCATCTCCGGTGCAGTTGTGCCTTCGTCCAACGCCATTGGCTTGCACTTCTACCCCATCTGGGAAGCAGCTTCCTTAGATGAGTGGTTGTACAACGGTGGTCCTTACCAGT